>NZ_JAPZQJ010000163.1:0-1750 GCF_027530405.1 Microcystis sp. LE19-41.2A
TCAGACGGTCAATTACCTAATTTTCAGGGAAAAAGTCCAGGAATTTTCGCCCCGATCCCTCCAATGGCTGGCACTTTTTGAGGTCAAAAAAGTCTAAAAGTCTTATCCAACAAGGTTTTTAGATTTATTCAGCCAACCCTACTTAAGTTTTTGACGACAATAAATTTAAGCCGTAGCCACGGCAGCACCCTGGGTTCCTAATTGAATTAACTCGATCTTGTAGCCATTAGGATCTTCCACGAAAGCAATCACCGTAGAACCGTGTTTCATCGGGCCTGGTTCCCTGGTGACATTGCCGCCAAGGGCTTTAATTTTCTCACAGGTGCTATAGATATCATCCACGCCTAGGGCGATATGACCGTAAGCATTACCGACTTCGTAGCGATCGACTCCCCAATTATAGGTCAGTTCGATGACAGCATGATTAGCCTCATCGCCATAACCGACGAAAGCGAGGGTAAATTGACCATTGGGATAGTCTTTCTGACGCAATAACTTCATTCCTAGCACATCGCAGTAAAATTGTAGAGATTCCTGCAAGTTATTGACCCGGAGCATGGTGTGTAAGAGACGCATGATTATTTAGATGACATCGATCGAAAAATTATTCATCCTTGATTGTAACCAGTCCTTGGGCCTTCTTATCTCCTTGAGGGTCAACCATTCCACCAATACAAATGTACGAAACCTCACTCCCAAAAGCGATTAATAGCTGTAACCAAAATCACCTTTCTGGCCATATTTCAATTACTATCTATGGGATTTTCTTAGGCTATCCTGTAGTTAGTGGTGAAGTTAGTTAGGTCGAGACATTTTTGATCGGGAGTTTTCTAGGGAAATTTTGAAGGTAGTAGGTAGTAGTAAATTTTCAGTGGTTTCCGAAAACCCCTTTCGACTTGATTGACCAGTAGTTTAATAAAACCTCTGTGACTGCAATAAATGTTAAATATTTAGGGGAGTACAGAACAGAGAAATTGGGACGGGTTAAAGCTATGCGTTTTTATTTAGAGTACATCAATCACTTAGGTCGTTTACAGAAAAAATCCGCTCATCGTCTTCTGCAAGCGGGTTTCACGATTACAGAAGTTTTACTAGCAGGTTTGATGATGCTGATTGCCGTCTTGGTGTCGGGAAATGGCGTAATTAACCTGCTCAGAAGCAATTATCGAGCTAATGCTGAGAGTGAAATCCAAAATAATCTTAATCGTACTCTAGAGTTTGTTTCAGATGAAGTGAGACGGGCAAGAATTATCGCTGATTCTCAAGGGGAGATCAACACTAACAAAGTACCCTCAGGAGCGCAACCAGTTCTAGCTTTCCAAATTCCCGACCCCAGCAATCCCAATCTGCTGCTCGGTGAACAGATCGTTTACTATACCCGTACCACAGGCCCTGAAAGTAGCTTGACCGGTCCGCGAGTCTTGTGGCGCTATGGTCCAAACTTGGACCCTAATGGCAACTACACCACCCCCGCAAATGTTGTTACTTGGCAACATTCCCCCGTCACCGATATGTTAGCACCGCCTCCTAATGACCCCGTTTGTCTTGAGAATTTTAACCGAATCCCCGCCGCTGGTAGCGCGGTAGAGGGTTTTTATACCTGTGTTCGCCAGGGTGGTGGTAATCAAGTGATTTTGAATGCCAACGCTCAGGTAAAGATGACTACCGATGAGAAATTTAACTACTCTGTCAGCACCGGAGTTTTCCCCAGAACCTGTGAAACATTTTGTATCGTAAGCCCCCCCCCTAG
>NZ_JAPZQJ010000399.1:0-16932 GCF_027530405.1 Microcystis sp. LE19-41.2A
GAAATGGGGCGAAAGTCTGTGGACTCTGTGTAAGACAGTACATGGTTTTTTAACTGTGGTATGCGACGGTGGTGGAAGCAGAAACTTAAATCGTGAGGTTTAGGAATCGCCGCACTTTTAGGGCGGCGAGGATGTCAACTCTAGGCTACCCCGAAAACCAGAGACTTCACCTAACCCGCACCGCTGCCCAATAAAAATAAACTTAACAGGGTGCCACCATTCCAGAGACTATGAACCAACATCGAGGATAATAAATTTTTCGAGCGGGTGTAAACAAAGCCAAGAACACAACCTAGGACGGTTAAAGGCAGCACTTCTGACAAATTTTGGTGAGCAAGGGCAAAAATCAAACTACTAAGCGCAATCGCACCCCAAACAGGCAGATAACGAGTCAAAGAAGCTAGTAAAAAACCGCGAAAGACAATTTCCTCGAAAAAAGGAGCGGCAAGGGAAGCAGTAAAGCCAAAACAGATTAAAGCGAAGGTATTCTGGGATTCTAGGGCTAAAGTCAGCAGCGGGTTACTACCCCCTTGTCCTTGCCAAATTAGTTGATTGAGCAAAGAAACGATAATAACCAGGGGTAAAGCGACGACATAGCCGGCTAATCCCCAGAGAAACCAAGGACTAAAGAGTTTAAAACGAAACCAATCGGGAGGTAAAGGGCGAAAAGGCTTGATCGCTAGATATAAAACCGATAAACTGCTCACTGTTAAAGCTAAATAACTAACTACAACGTATATTGCTTTAGCTTCTAGGTTAAATTTTTCGGGATTGAGACTCAAGGAACTCGATAAAATCCCGAAAATTACTGGTAAAACAATTTGTCCGACGAAAAAGAAACCGATAATTATTCCCCACCAGAGGGTTTCTCCTCCCCACTTAGTTTGCCAAGCGAGACTATCATCTAAAAAGAGCAGCGATCGCTGTTGACGGAGCAGCCACTGCACTAATAAAAAGATCAACAGCACAACACCGATTAAACCGCCGATAAGAGGCAAAAAAGCCAATAAAATTAGTTTAATTAACGCATTAGCCGCCACTTCACTCTGTTCTTCCTCTAAAGCGAGTAAATCCTCTTGACGATTTTCGAGACTATATAATTTTTCCAGAATGGTATAACGAAACCATCCTTGAAAATTGCGCTCGATTCTCGCTTCAGCATCGGCAGCAATTTGGGGGGGGTCACTGTACAATCCCTCTAACAGCAGCGCATTTCGCAAAATAGCAGGCTTATAGTTCTTAAATTCTGATTTTTCCTTGATATCTTGCCAGATTTGCCGTGCCGAATCCAAGTCACCTTGACTAGCTTGAATGAGACTTAATTTCAGTTCTAAATCCTTTAGGGAATTGATTTCCCGCTCAAGGGATTTTTTTTGTTCGGGATTAACTGCTGATTTTTTTAGTTCGGTGATTGTTTTTTTGGCACTTTTCTGGGCGGATAAATACTGTTCCTCAGCAGTAGTATAAGGAGCTTCACCGATCAGGGAAGTTTGAATTAATTTAAGATTAGCAAATTCCTCGCTATTAGGATCAGCATCGCTGCTTAGAGTCGTGACTTGTAGATTGAGATTGGTTTGATATAGTTGAAGATTAGATTGGATTTGGGGCTGATTAACACTAGAAATTAAAGCTGTAACTACTGGAGTTAAGGCAATAATTGTTAAGACAAAAGCGATCGCTTGTTTGAGACTTTGCCAGGGGAGTTTTTTTGAGAAATTATCAAACATGAAAATAGTTAAGTGGGAGTTAGAGGTTAGCTGATGGGCTTTTAGGGTTTTAGGGTTTTAGGGTTTTAGGGTGTTGGGGTTTTAGTTGAATTCCCCCATTCCCTAATTATTAAACCTCTTGCATAATTAATTTTTCAGGGTTCAAAAACGGCAAAAATAAGGATTAAATGGCATAAAGTCTGTAAATAGACCATTTAACTGATTATTGCTCCTTCTTAATTCTCCTGACTACTGACTACTGGCTACTGACTCCTAACCCTAACAACAATTTTTGATTTTTACAAGAGGTCTATTAACTAACTACTTGAGAAAAAAGCTTTTCGTATTGATCCAAAGTCTTTTCAAAGGCATAATTTTCCTCTGCGTATTGTCGTCCTTTTTCTCCTAGTATAGTTGCTAAATCTGGGTTTTTATATAGCTTTAAAATGGCTGTAGCTAATGCCTCTGGATCTTCAGGAGTAACCACCAAACCACCACCACTACGCTCGATCGCCCTAGCGGCGGTTCCATCGGCGGGAACAGAAGCAATAATAGCACGACCACTAGCTAATAATAGCTGAATTTTGGACGGCATATTAAAGGAAATAACGTTATGTTTTTGCATCACCATACCCACATCGGCGGCTGCTAACATTTCTGGTAATTTTTCCCGGGGTTGAAAGGGCAATAAAAGCACATTACTAGCCCCCTGTTGTTGGCGATACTTTTCTAGGCGATCGAGTGCTTCTTTTTTACCAACAATTACCACTTTAATCTCAGGGATGTCAACTAAGTAAACTGCAGCATCGATCAGGGTTTCTAGGGGTTGGGTTAGGGCAATATTGCCAGAATATAAAACAACAAATTTGCCCTCAAGATGATTTTCTTGGCGAAAATAATTATTGGTTTTCGGCAGAGGTTTAATAAAGCTTACATCCACCCAATTAGGAATTTCAATAATTTTCTGACTCGGCACATTTTTAGTTAGGAGATTTTTGGTAAAACCATCGGCAATAACCGAGATTTTGCTGGCATTTTGATAGGCAAATTTTTCGAGACGACTAAAAACTTTAATCATTTTCTCATTAGTTAATAATCCCACATGAACTGCCGCATCGGGCAAAATATCCTGTAAATTTAGAATAATCGGTATCCCATATAATTTACTCAATAAAGCGGCGGGAACGCAAACGGGTAATCCGGGGACAGTTAAGAAAATTAGATCGGGTTTTTCACCCTTGAGAGCCTGAAAGAAACTCAAAAAAACAAAGCTCAATTCAAAGAAAATTCGATTTTTTAAACTTCTTTGGGGACGCGCCCAGACGTAGGAACGTTGAATTTTAACACCATTTAGTTCTTCTTCTAGATAGATTTTTCCTCGGTATTCGGGATCGATTTCACTATTAGGATACCAAGGAAAAGCGGTTAAAACTCTGACTTGATGACCTCTTTTAACCAATCCTTCCGCTAATTCTGTCATCAGGGGAGCGATGCCGATCGGTTCGGGATAATAGTTATAAGAATAGAGCAAAATTCGCATAGGGATGGCAATTTGGTTGGGCGATTCAGTTTCATGATTTTATCAATAGTTACTGGTTTTTTGACAAATCAGATGCGCTTTTGTCAGGGATTGCCCTAGAAAGAGGTTTGGCATCAGGTGAGGATTAGCGGTGAGAGATGCGGAAAAAAAGGGAAATTGGCTCATAAATTAATCCTCAAAACCTTATTTTTCCCTTACCCGGTGGCCGATATCACGACGATAATAGATGCCCTGAAAGTGTATCCTTTTCACCGATTGATAGGCAAGTTCGATCGCCTGATTAAAATTAGCTCCCATAGCCGTGACACCCAAGACGCGGCCGCCATCGGTGAAGATATCGCCGTGTTTTAAAACCGTGCCGGCGTGGAAAACGATCGCTCCCGCGGTTTCAGCTGCCTTAATTCCAGTGATTAACTGGCCTTTTTCGTAGTGGTCGGGATAACCGGCAGACGCGGCCACCACACAAACGGCACTACCGGATCGCCATTGTAAAGAGGGGAAATCAGTTAATTTTTGTTGAGCGCAAGCCAGCAGTAGCGGTGCCAGGGGAGTTTCCAGTAGGGGTAAAACCGCTTGGGTTTCGGGATCGCCAAAACGACAGTTAAATTCGAGAACTTTTGGCTCTCCGGCGGGGGAAATCATTAAACCCGCGTAGAGGACTCCCCGATAGTCAATGCCGCGTTTTTGTAGGGTGGCGACGATGGGGGCGAGGATGTCTCGGTTTACCGCTTCGATAATGGCGGCGGTGGCTATGGGTGCGGGGGCATAAACTCCCATACCGCCGGTATTTTTGCCGGTATCGCCTTCACCGATCCGCTTGTGATCTTGGGCGGGTAGCAGGGAACGAAAGCTGATCCCATCGGTGAGGGTGAGGATAGACACTTCTTCTCCCTCTAGGAATTCTTCCACCACGACTTTAGTAAAGCCACTGGTAAAAAGATCATCGATCGCTTCTAGGGCCGTATCTACGGTTTCGGCGACAATTACCCCTTTTCCTGCGGCTAATCCGTCAGCTTTCACCACAATTGGCGCTCCTTGCTCTCGGATATAAGTTTTTGCTAATTCTGCATCGGTAAAGGTTTCCGAGACGGCGGTGATAACTGCTGCTTCGCTCATTAATTCTTTTGCCCAGGATTTGCTCGATTCAATTAAGGCCCCGGTTTGTGTGGGGCCAAAAACGGCAATTTCTTGGCCGAGAAGATGATCGGTAATGCCGAGGGAGAGGGGATATTCTGGCCCGACAACCACCAGATCGACGCAATTTTCTCGGGCAAAGCGGCTAATTTCGGCAAAATCCTCCATTGCTATGGGGATATTTTCACATTGAGGTAAAATTGCCGTTCCCCCATTACCTGGAATACAGAACACTTGTTCTACCTCGGGCGATTGCAGCAGTTTCCAAGCCAAGGCGTGTTCTCGACCACCACTGCCGATAACGATAATTTTCACGGATAAACGCAGCCTAAATGACGATGGTTTAATTATCCCCTAGCTCCGGGTCAGCATTGGCTAGAAGTTGAGATTACTTAACTTTTTAATCGATTTGACGGAGTCAGGAGTCAGGATTCAGGATTCAGGATTCAGGATTCAGGAGTCAGGAGTCAGGAGATAGGAGATAGGAGATAGGAGTCAGGAGATAGGAGATAGGAGTCAGGAGATAGGAGTCAGGAGATAGGAGATTATTTTATTTATTCTCCCCACACCCCACACCCCACACCCCACACCCCACACCCCACACCCCATCTCCCCATTTCCCACTTCCTACTTCCCACTTCCCCACTTCCCATCACTGGATTTGACGGAGACAGGACAAATCAGCTTGACCGAAATGAATACTAAAAGCTACTTGCAGATTTTCTAGGGATTTAACCAACCAAGGCACCCGCTCGCGAGAATAACTCTCGTAGTGGTTAAATAGAATCGAAAAACGTTTATCTAAGTGGGGTTTTGCCTTGGGACAGATCAAAATCAACTTGAGCAATAACCCCACAGTCCGAGTTACCCCCATATTGGTGATCATATCCATAAAAATGTAATGATCGGGTTTTTGGCCGCTTTCCACCACCAGATAATTTAACAGTTGGCTAGAAGTACGCAGCATGAGAAATTCACTCGGTTTTTGTTGATCGCAGTGGGGTAGAGTATTTTGCAGGATATCGTCGAGTTTTTGGTGAAATTGCCCCTTGCCGTAGTCTAAGGAGGTAATTAGATAATCGTAGAGATCATTTTTAAAATCTTTATAGGTACGGGTATAAACTGTATTCGCCAGAAAATTTTGCGAAAGATACTTATAAGTATAATTTCCTGCTACCGTCCCCAGATAATACTTGAGGGTGCGATTTAGCTCCTTATCATTGAGCAGGGTGGGATTTTCCACTGGTTGAATGATTCTCCCCGCTTCTTCCCTGATTTTTGGGCTATGAGCAACCTGTGCCAAACGTACCTGATAGGTGACATAACGAGAGAGATTTACCTCGAAACGGCTCTCGGTTTTCACCTTAATACGTCTAACGGTTTGTCGCTGTTCTCGGGGACTGTCATCACCGAGTAAATAGTAATCATAGAGATAGGGATAACGATTAATCAGGGTTCCTAGGGAAGCGGCGGTTTTTTCGCTGTATTGGCCGCTAATAATTCTCGCCAGACGCTGCATCCTAACGTAGTCATCCGAGAGGGTAAAATTTTTGACCAGATGGCGCAAATTATTGGGGCTGCTGTAATGTCCGGGAGGTGGGGAGGGCAAATTTTCCAGCAGCGATACCAATTCGGGAATTGCTGGCTGATGGGCGGGCTGCGTTTGCCATCGATTCATTAAAATATGACAGCAGCGGTTAAAGAAATAATAAAAACGAATTTCGGGATCTTTGGCCTTGACAAGACGCTCTAGGGCTAAATAAATAGGAGCTTCTTGATAACCGCCACCTTCGATAAACAGACGACGAAAATTCTCGATTAATTGCTCGGGGGAATTGGTCCTGGCGCGGTCGAGCCAATAATCGTATAGTAGCTGTTCTTCGTCTCTTGTTTGTCTTTGTCCAGTGTTTAGACTAGCCATGGTTATTTGATTCAGCCCTCCTAAATCAGTAAGCGGATGGATTTTAGGGCTATGACCATAAAGGGGTCAATTGTGATTAGATAGTAGATGCTCCCTTCTGAGGATGCCCCTATTTTGGGTCATTGTACTGATCGAGTCGATCCCTTTTAGCTTGGCAAGTTTGGGAAAATTCCCCTTGGCTTACCCGGCCAAGCTTGCGGACTATGCCCAGATTACTAAAAATTTAGGCAGCGTACCCTGCTAATTAAGTTAGCGAAAGGAAACCCCGATTGTATGTGATCTAAGTCACATTTAAACCTAAATCCATCTTCTAGATAATTCGGAATTTACCTAAAATGTCGGATGAATGCCCCCGCTACATTTTTCGACAAGATACTCACCTTTGCTCCCGATGAAATCCGACCAGAATATCAACCGCGGAGCATCGGTTTAATTCTACCATCTGTAGGTAAACTGTGTTATAATTAATTTAACCAATGGTCGTGGATTGTTAGATGCTAGTCGTAGAAGCAAAGCTAAAAAACGGAACCCCAGAGCAATATCACCAGCTTGATGAAGCTATCAAAACTTCTCAGTTTGTGCGTAACTCTTGTGTTCGTTATTGGATAGAAAATAAAGGAACAACCCGCAATGATCTCTAAAAACTTTGTGCGGTACTAGCTAATAATAAAGAGACCCCTTGGGTTAATAAATTAAACTCTCAAGCTCGTCAATCGGCTGCTGATAGAGCCTGGCAATCAATTACTAGGTTTTACCAGAATTGTCATGCTAAGATACTTGGGAAAAAGGGTTTTCCTCGGTTCAAAAAGCATAGCCGTTCGGTTGAGTATAAACTAACGGGCTACAAACTATCTGATAATCGACGTAAAATCAGATTTACCGATGGCTTTAAAGCAGGAGAATTTGATTTATGGTGTAGTCAAAAGACATTAGTTTATTATTCAGAGCAACAGATTAAACGGGTAAGAGTTGTTAGACGTGCTGACGGTTATTATTGCCAGTTTCTGATTGACGTAGAACGGCAAGAATACCATAAACCGACGGGACAAATAACAGGAATTGACTTAGGGTTAAAGGAATTTTATACCGATGCTCAAGGTAATACTGTAGAGAATCCACGTTATTTAAGAAAGTCAGAAAAACGACTTCAAAAAGCACAACGACGATTATCTAAGAAATTCCGTAAAGGAAAGAAACAGTCTAAAAACTATCATAAGCAACGGATAAAAGTAGCTAGGCTTCACCTGAAAGTATCAAGACAACGTAAAGACAAAGCAATTAAAGACGCTTTGGCGTTAGTCCAGTCTAATGATCTGGTAGTCTATGAAGCTTTAAAGGTAAGAAACTTAGTCAAAAACCGTAAGCTGTCTAAGTCGATTTCTGATGCTTCTTGGTATCAATTCACCGAATGGTTGAATTATTTTGCCAAGATTTATCGGATTGTTTGTGTTGCTGTTCCTCCCCATTTCACGACTCAAGATTGTTCAGTTTGTGGTACGAGAGTTCAAAAAACATTAAGCACTAGAACTCATCAATGTCCTAACTGTAAAACAATCTTAGATAGGGATCATAATGCAGCAATAAATATTCTTAAAAAAGGGTTACAATATTTGGGAAATCATCTCAACGGTACTGTTGGGCAAACAGAAACCGACCCAAACGCCTTGGGAGAGTCCGACCTCTGGATTTTCAGTGGAGACATTGAGAATCTAAGTTGTCTCGTTGAACAAGGAATTTCTAACAGCGATGTGGAAAGAATCCCCCGTCACAGCGTAGCTTGACGGTGGGAGTATGTTAATCCTAAGTATTTTTATTGTCTATGGCCTGTCATTTATCCCTCAATCAACTAGCTCAATTATTGTCCTTACAAGATAATGGTGACATAAGTTTTAGTCCTGATAGTTTAGTATCTGGCATTAATACTGATAGCCGTAGTATTGAGTCAGGACAAGCATTTTTGGCCTTAAAAGGTGATAATTTTAATGGTCATGATTTTATCGATATGGCTATCGAAAAAGGAGCGGCGACATTGATTGTCGATCAGCCAGTTTCGGTAAATTACTCTAGTAATATTCCTGTATTCCTAGTCCAGAATACCCTAGAAACCTATCAGCAATTAGCCCATTGGTGGCGGAATCAATTTACTATACCCGTGATTGCTATTACAGGATCGGTGGGGAAAACCACGACTAAAGAATTAATCGCCTCCGTATTAGCAACCCGGGGAAAGGTACATAAAACCTTGGCTAATTATAACAATGAGATCGGAGTGCCGAAAACTCTCCTCGAACTGGATGAAACTCACGATAGTGCCGTAATCGAGATGGGAATGCGGGGACGGGGAGAAATTGCCCTGCTTGCTCAAATCGCCCAACCAACGATCGCAGTGATTACTAATGTGGGAACCGCTCACATCGGTCGTTTAGGGTCGGAAGCAGCGATCGCAGAGGCCAAGGGTGAGTTATTGGCCGAGTCTCCTTCTAGTAGTATAGCTGTTCTTAACTACGATCACCCTTTACTTACCGAAACAGCTAAACGGGTATGGCAGGGGGAAACAATTACCTATGGCTTCTCTGGCGGCGATATAGTCGGGGAATTACTGGATTTAACTACTTTACGAGTAAATGGACTAGATTTTAACTTACCTTTATCCGGTCGTCATCATGCTTTAAATTTTATGGCAGCCTTGGCTGTAGCGAAAATTTTAGGCATCGATTGGACTTCTTTGCAAGAGGGAATTAAGGTTAATTTACCCAGTGGTCGGGCCAAACGTTACCAATTAGAGCCAGATATCCTACTCCTCGATGAAACCTATAACGCGGGTCTAGAATCAATGTTAGCGGCCTTAGATTTGCTAAAAGCTACTCCCGGTCAGCGTCATATTGCTGTTTTAGGCACGATGAAGGAGTTAGGGTCTTTTTCGGAGCAATTACATCGCCAAGTGGGTGAGAGGGTGCAAAAACTAGGTATAGATCGCTTGTTTGTCTTGGTAGATGACCCAGAAGCTAAATTTATTGCTGAGTCCGCTACTGGGGTCGCTTGCGAATGTTTTCAAACTCACGCAGATTTAATTAATCGTTTAAAGGACGTGATCGATTCTGGTGATCGCATTTTATGTAAAGCTTCCCATTCCGTCGGTTTAAATCGCGTGGTGGAGGAGTTAATCAGTGATATTAGGAGTTAGGAGATATATGTTAGATAATAGAGCATTTTTTAGGAAGAATGGCCTACTAAAAACTGTTTTTTCGGGTATTTTAGGGCTAGTTTTCTTTTTTTCGGCCGTGCAAGTCTCTTTTGCCCAACAATCGAGACGACTGGAGACTTATCTCCCGACTATCAGTGGTTTAGCTTGGGTAGAAGCGGATATTTTTCTAGGGGTTCACGATGCCAAAAATAAGGGCAAAAACAGTGATCCATCTCAACCAAGGCTGAGTCTTTTACAGCTACCTACAGAGGAAAAACCCCTATTATGGCAGGTTTTAAGGGTAGATTGGCCAAATCCAGAGGGATTGAGTAACGATCTCGAAAGTATTACTTCTATCCCTGAAACTAATTTGTTTTTGTTGGCTGAAAGTGGCGAGAAAAAACCTTTTCAACGGCTGTTTTTACTAGCATATAACCAGCAAAAAGTCAAGCTAGTTGAGCAAATAAATTGGCCGATTGCGGTGGAAAATGTAGAGGCGATCGCTGTTAGTCGGCAAGGCGATCGTTATCTATTTATCTACGCAGAACGGGCCGATAGTCAAGAGAGTACAAAGATTCGCTGGACGGATATCTCCTTCAATCCCTTAAAATTCGGGGAATTTCAGTCGGTAACTTTTCGGAGTCCTTTTGGTAGTGGTAAAAATATTCGCCTCATCTCCGATTTAGCCGTAGATAAGCAAGGTAATATCTACATAGCTTCCGCTGACGAGCCAGATAATGCGGGAGTGTTTAGAAGTGCTGTTTACCGTATTGGTCAAGTTACAGCCGATAATAGCCTAATTATTGCCCCTAATCCCCAAAAAATTGCAGAAATCGACGGCTCCAAAGTGGAAGCGGTGACCACCAGAGAATCTCCTAGAGGTAAAATAGAAGTCTTTATCGGTACAGATGACGAGAATTATGGCGGTTTTCTGCGACCTTTGCTCTTAGATAATTAGCTAATCTGTACTGAATTTAAACTGCGTATTGGAATTTTTAGTACAAATGCTCGAACTTTCTCTCCCCACTCCCCACTTCCCTACTCCCTTCTCTCCAATAACTACTCGCAGCTAGAAATCCGCTAGGCCGCATCATACTTTGTGCTTTTTGTCAAAAAAACTTTTTTTTTGCAATAAAACTACACAAAAAAAAGATCATCGTTGTGGGTGAAATTGACTCATTTACCTGTCTTAATTAGGATGACCTTCTAGGTGTGGCAAGGGTTTCAACCGTTGCTGCCCAAAAAAGCACAGAAAAAGCCATTATGAAATTCCATAAAATCGCTGTAACCATCATAACATCGTTGTTAAATAAAAATCTTTCTCAATTAATTCTTAAGAATTTGTAAATATTGCGGAATGTTAATTTAAATATTCTCAAGTTTTTGGAGTTAATCAATAATTTTTGCTTATCTTTGTCCAACATTGGGTTAGGAGACAGTTATCAGTTATCAGTTATCAGTTATCAGTTATCAGTTATCAGATGTGAGTTTTTAGTTTATTGTTTACTGAAAAAGCTCCCTACACCCCACACCCTACACCCCACACCCCACATCCCTCTCCCTGCTCCCTAACCCGCAACCCCTATTTTCCGTCTAAACTTTTGTATAGGGATAGTCTGGGAAAGTATTGTAAAGTTTTGTCAAAAATATACGCAAATAACAGCAAACGACTGCTACTGTGGTTAGTGCAAGTTTACCTTACAGTTCAAATGAAACTATCAGATTATGCCAAGAAAAAGGGGATCAGTTATGACACTGCTTGGAGGATGTGGAATCGAGGGCAGTTACAAGGAGAACGTCTTCCCACAGGAACAATTATTATTTTTGAAGATGACCGTTCAGTGCGTGAAAATAAAGTTGCTATTTATGCAAGAGTTTCTAGTTCAGAAAATAAATCTAACTTGGAGACTCAGGCGAAAAGATTAGAGGCTTATTGTACGGCGAAAGGCTATCAAATTGTCAGAGTAGTTAAAGAAGTAGGAAGTGGGGTTAATGACCAGAGAAAGCTATTATTAAAACTTCTAGAACAAACTGATTATAACTTGATTGTCGTAGAACATAAAGACCGATTGAGTAGAGTAGGGTTTAATTATTTAAAAGTTCTTTTAGCCCAAACAAACCGACACATAGAAGTAGTCAATTTAGCCGAGGAAAGAAAAGATGATTTAATGCCAGATTTTGTCAGCATAATCACTTCATTTTGCGCTCGACTGTATTCGATAAGACAAAGAACAAGAAAAACTGAATGTTTAATTAAGTGCTTGGAGGAAGAGCATGAAATTAGTTCAAAGACATCTAATCAAATTTAATAAAAAGAATTATTTAGCATTTGATAAGTTGGCATTTTTATCAAAGAATCTCTATAACTGTGCTGTCTATTTAAACCGTCAAGCTTTCTTTTCACATCAGCCATTTCTAACCATGACTGAGTTACACCATGCTTTGAAAACAAGCGCAGATTATCAAGCGTTACCAGCTAAAGTAAGCCAGTTAGTATTAAAGCAAGTAGAAAAAACTTTTAAATCCTATCAAAAAGCAGAAGAACAATTCAAAAAATCGCCTAATAAATTTACAGGAGAGCCGAAATTACCACGCTATAAAGATAAGAAAAAAGGTAGAAACGTTTTAACTTATAACTATCAAGCCATCTCTAAAAAAGCCTTGAAGCAGGGTTTAATCAAACTCTCAGGAACTAATTTAGAGTTTAAAACCAATTTAAAAGAAGTCTTAGAGGTCAGAATTATTCCTAAATCGGGCGCTTATTATCTAGAGATTGTCTATGAACAACCATCCCCACCAAGTCAGGAGGGAGAAAGATATGCTTTTGTTGATTTAGGATTAAATAACCTAGCAGCTGTCACCTCTAATATTCCCGAATTTAAGCCAACTTTACTATGTGGGAAAGCGTTAAAATCATGCAATCAAAAATACAACAAGACACTAGCTAAACTCAAATCGGAATTACCCAGTTTACAGAAGACCAGTAAAAGAATACAAGGTTTAACTTTAAAGCGTAATTGCCAGGTGGATTATTACCTCCACACCGCTAGTAGATCTATTATTGATAAATTACTAGCTCATCAAATTAACCTTTTAGTTATTGGTCAGAATCAAGGCTGGAAACAAAACCTTAATATTGGGGATAGAAATAATCAGTCATTTGTGAATATTCCTCACTCAAGATTTATTGAACAACTAACTTACAAGGCAATTTTAGTCGGAATAAAAGTCATTACGACTAATGAAAGCTATACGTCTAAATGTAGTTTCTTAGATTTGGAACCAATTGGCAAACAAGAAAAATATTTGGGCAAGAGAGTTAAAAGAGGATTGTTTAGAAGTTCGTCAGGTTATCTCTATGGAGCAGATATTAATGGTTCATTAAATATAGGGAGAAAGGTAGTCGGAGAGGTTGCATTTAGCAAGAATCCGATAGAGAGGCTTGTAGTTAGCCCTGTACGGGTCAAAGCGTACAAAGCTGATTCAAAGTGCGACGTTTGCGTACAGAATTAGTAACTATGGATAACTCTTAGACTAATTAATTCGGGACTCACATCACAATATAGACTATGGCTTACTATTGGTTTAAAGCATTTCACCTGATTGGGGTAGTTGTTTGGTTTGCGGGACTATTTTATTTGGTACGTTTGTTTGTCTATCATGCGGAGGCAGCAACACAAACCGAACCCGCACAAGCTATTCTGAAAGCGCAATACGAGATCATGGAGAAGCGACTCTACAATATCATTACCACACCTGGGATGATTGTCACCGTGGCCATGGCGATCGGTTTAATCTCCACAGAACCAGAAATTTTAAAATCGGGATGGTTACATATTAAATTATCCTTTGTGGCTCTTTTACTGCTCTATCATTTCTACTGTGGTCGCATCATGAAAAAGCTAGAAAAAGGGGAATGTAATTGGACGGGACAGCAATTTCGGGCCTTAAATGAAGCACCAACCCTGTTATTGGTAGTTATTGTCCTTTTGGCAGTATTTAAAAATCAATTACCCCTCGATTTGACCACTTGGTTAATTGTAGCTTTAGTGGTATTAATGGCGGTGACAATCCAACTTTATGCTAAAAAACGTCGCAAAGATCAAGAAAAACTTCGGCAAAATACTCCCCAAAAAGAAGAAGTAGCGACCAGGTAAATTATCTCAATCATTCCCTAGGTTTCTAGGATAACAGTTAAGAGTGGTTTGACAGCTGTGGGATGGTCTTTTTAGTCCATCCCAATTGTATAGGTAGCAACGTTTAGCTTTTAGCTTTTTGGCTTTTTGCTATTTTTGAGCTTATACAAAAACTATTTTTAATAGTGTGATGAACTCCCAAGCTATGGATTGTTTCTCCCTGCTCCGGCGCTCCGCTGCTCCCCTATACCTTTTAAACAGGATTTAGTATAAACCTCTTGCGAACAGCAAACCCTAAATAAAAACAATCTCCTGACGACCGAATCCTGACGACCGAATCCTGACTCCTAACCCTAACAACAATTTTTGATTTTTCCAAGAGGTTCTATGAATAGTTGCTGGATAGATTGGGAAAAAATAACTAGAGATTTTCTTAATTCCCGCAAGCTCAGACAAGTTGCTGAATTGCGAGGATTCTATCGAGTTAATCCCTCTGGTATTCCTAGAATTCCTCCCAATTTAGAATTGAGAGACTACCAAAATACAGCGATTATCAGTTGGTTTCGTAATCGGGGACGAGGAACTTTAAAAATGGCCACCGGCAGCGGTAAAACTATTACTGCTTTAGCTATTGCCATGGAACTTTACGAAGCGATAGAACTGCAAGTATTATTAGTAATTTGCCCCTATCGTCACCTAGTCAATCAATGGCAACGAGAAGCGGAAAAATTTAATCTTAAACCGATTTTAGCCTACGAAAGTGTCCATACATGGCAAAGTCAACTATCCACAGAATTATATAATGTGCAAGCGGGTAATCAAAAATTTGTCACTATTTTAACTACTAACTCAACTTTTATTAGCGAGGGGTTTCAATCACAAATAAAATTTTTTCCCGATAAAACTTTAATCGTTGGTGATGAAGCCCATAATTTAGGTTCCCCCCGATTAGAAGAATTATTACCCCGTTCTTTAGGTCTAAGATTGGCTTTATCTGCCACTCCTGAAAGATATTTTGATCAGGAAGGAACCGACGCTATTCTTGAATATTTTGGACAAATTCTACAACCAGAATTTACCCTAGGTGATGCTATTAGAAAAGGAGCTTTAGTCAGTTATTTTTATTATCCAGTATTGGTTGAATTAACCGATAATGAGGCTTTATTATACGCAAAATTAACCCAAAGAATCGGCTGGACTTTGCAGAAAAATAGTAATTTAAATGGTAATGAAAACCTCACCGCTTTGTTAATGCAAAGATCGCGATTAGTTGGTTCAGCAAGTAATAAATTACAGGCTTTACAACAACTGATGCAAGAGCGTTTAGATACGGATCATACTTTGTTTTATTGTGGGGATGGTTATCTGGAAAATTACACTGCTAATTATCGTCGTCAGGTAGAGGCAGTTACTCATTTGTTAGGCAATCAATTAGGTTATCGAGTTGCTATCTACACCGCAGAAACTTCCCTAGAAGAACGAGAAAAAATTCGCCAACAATTTGAGGAGGGTTATCTGCAAGGATTAGTGGCAATTAGATGTTTAGATGAGGGAGTAGATCTGCCATCAATTCAAAACGCAGTCATTCTGGCTAGTAGTGGTAATCCTCGACAATTTATTCAGCGTCGCGGGCGAATATTGCGCCCCCATCCCGATAAAAAACAGGCCACTTTATTTGATATGATCGTTATGCCACCCACCTTAGATCGAGAAACCTGGGAAGTAGAAAGGAATTTATTACGCAAGGAATTAAAACGCTTTCTAGAGTTTGCCCAATTAGCCATTAATGCTCAAGAAGCTGAGACTAAATTAGGGGAGATTCAAGATAGATATTGTCTTTTGTCTAATTAAAACTTGAAAAGTTAAATCTTGGCAGCTTTTATGCTAAAATAGATGTTAGTCAAGAATTGATCGCCGAGAAAAATTAACCCAACCGGATAGCGATCGATAAAGTTGTATAATTCTCTTTCCTCTCCTTCTAAATTTCTATGCCTCCCCGTCAACAACCCCGTCGCATTGCTCGAGAACTTGCCCTTTTGAGTTTAAGTCAGATTAAAGGCAATCCTGAAAACCTAGAACAGCAAACTTTAAACGATTTAATTTTAGTTGCAGTTAGAACCTTAACCGTCGAAATTCAAGAAACCTTAGAAACCGCTGCCGCTGAAATTAGTCGTGGTAATGAACGGATTCTCGCTAGTGATACTAAGGCAACAAATCTAAAAAGCGCCCAAACCATGGTAAAAGAAGCAATTTCTCTTACCCACAATGCCATTAATCGTTTAGGAACCGTGATAGATTTTCCCGAAATTGTCCAGTTATCTAGTCAGTACGAAGTGCGGGAATATGCCCTAGAATTAATCGGTACAGTCTATCGTCGTCGTGCGGAAATCGAACAGGAATTAACCGGTGCTTTAGTGGATTGGCAACTACATCGTTTACCAAGAATCGATCGGGATATCCTGCAAATTGCCGTGGCAGAAATGCTCTATCTGGATATACCTCAAAAAGTAGCAATCAATGAGGCGATCGAATTAGCCAAACGTTATTCTGATGATGAAGGTTATCGCTTTATTAATGGCGTTCTCCGACGGGTAACGAATAAGCTAAACGAAACAGAAAAAGCCCTATCTACCCAGAGTTAAACTGGGAGTAAATTAATACTACAATCACCACATTTTATAGGGAAATTTCTGTAAATTGATATTGTAGTATCGCTCATCTCCCGTGACTTCTTCGCCGATCCAATCGGGAATAGTAATGACTTGATCCTCTTGTTCTAACTCAATTTCAGCCATAATCAAACCTTGATTATCCCCCCAAAATTCATCAACTTCCCAAGTTAAATTATCCAGAGAAATGCGATGACGAATCTTTTCAATTAAAGGTTTCTTACAGAGGTTTTCTAACATGAGCGCCGCATCTTCTAGGGGAATTACATACTCGAATTCCTGACGACTAATGCCCTCAGTCTTGCCTTTAATGGTTAAATAACCCCGCTCTCCAACCACACGAACTCGCACAGTTGTCAATCCATCTTGGGTAGGAATATATCCCTGACGATACAACTTGCCAGTCGCAAGCGATCGCCAAGAATCCCCTTTAACCAGAAACTTCCGTTCAATTTCAACAGACATAAGTAGGTAGGCATTAAAAACTTTTAGCTCCCCCCGCCTATCGGCACCCCCCTTATTAAGGCTATCCATTAGTCACATCTTTCTTAACATAAAATTTGACAAAAAGAGAAAAGTGTGCCAGATGGCTCAAGGGGGTTCTATGGGGGAACTAATTTGATGAGATAGTTTCCAAGTCTC
>NZ_JAPZQJ010000628.1:0-13401 GCF_027530405.1 Microcystis sp. LE19-41.2A
CTGGGAGTGATCGGGGGAAAAATCCCTGGACTTTTTCCCTGAAAATTAGGTAATTGACCCCCTCAAAATCGGTAAAACCCTACACCCCACACCCCACACCCTACACCCTGCCCCCAGGAAAAACTTTTTCAGCAAACCCTAGTATAGTAAGGTGAGCATTGGCCACCCTTGATATCAAACTTTGGTGGGGAAAGCCCACCTTTTTTATGACCATTATTAACGGAAAAACCAAGTTATTAGGCGTAATCGGCGATCCCATCGGCCATACTCTTTCTCCCCCCATGCACAATGCCGCTATCGATGCCTTGGGGCTAAATTATGTCTATCTTCCCCTACCTATCGCCCCGGAAAATTTAGCAACTGCGATCGCTGGTTTGGCCGCCATCGATCTAGAGGGTTTTAGCGTCACAATTCCCCATAAATTAGCAATTATTCCCTTATTATCGCAAATTACCGAGAAAGCCAGGCTAGTGGGCGCAGTTAACACCGTCTGGCGCACGGAAACCGGCTGGCAGGGAACGAATACCGATGTGGATGGCTTTCTCGCACCCTTGAAATCCCTTGACAAAGATTGGAGTCGGGTGAATCCAGTTATTTTAGGCAATGGCGGCGCTGCCCGGGCGGTGGTGGTGGCTTGCGCCCAGTTGGGCTGTGGCGAAATTCATGTGGTAGGACGCAATCAAAAGAAATTAGATCCTTTTAAAGAAAGTTGGGCGAATACAAGCCTCTATGACCTCCTAGAAGTGCATAGCTGGGACGAATTAGAGGGGCTGGTATCCACCACAGAACTCCTGATTAATTCTACCCCGATCGGAATGTCCCCCCAGGGCGAACAATCCCCTGTTGAGTTAGAATTATTAGACCTTTTACCCCCATCGGCGATCGCCTACGATCTAATTTATAATCCCCGGCCGACCAAATTTCTCCGGTTGGCCCGGACTAGAGGGATCAGAATTATTGATGGGTTAGAAATGTTAGTTAATCAGGGAGCGATCGCACTAGAAATCTGGTTAGGTCAACCCGTCCCCGTCTCGGTCATGCGGGAAGCTTTGTTAAAACAATTCTAAATGCTAAAATCTTATTTCTGGCTTTATTTATGCCCCCTTCTAGCTCCTTTTGGAAAACTCTGAATAACTCGATTCTAGTGCGCTATCTATTATTATTTGGCTGTGGCTGGAGTCTAATTATCTTAATTAACTATTTCTACGGGATGATCGCTATTTTTACTGGTTCGGCAGTCCTGGCCGCTCTATTAAATTATCCCGTGGTTTGGTTGTCCCGTTATCTACCGAGAGGACTAGCCATTGCTATTACCACCCTAGTAGCTTTTATCCTCCTATTTAGATTAGTCACAGGCATAGGATTAGAAGCGGTTAATCAGGGGAGAGGACTACTATTCAATCTTACCGATGCCCTTAGTCAAAAAGATTTTTTACCCTTTCAAGACTTTCTCGATCGGTTAGATTTGAATAAAATGGTGGGAAGCTTACAAACCGGTTTAGCCACGGGTTTATCGCTCGTACAGGGAGTTTTTTCCAGTGTCTTTACGGGCATTTTCGGGGCGGTGATCAGTGTTTATATGCTCATCGACGGTGATAAACTCTGGCGAGGTTTTTTGCAACTTCTCCCCATAGCATACCGGGAGCGTTTTGCCAAGTCTTTTCGACAAAGTTTTCTGGGATTTATTCGCGGGCAACTGTTGTTAATGCTCTTTTTATCGGTGACGAGTTTCTTAAGTTTTTCCCTATTAGGAATCAAATATGGGCTAATTTTAGCGAGCATTCTCGGTGTTATCGATGCTATCCCTGGTATCGGGGCAACCCTGGGCATTTTGTTGGTAACTATCTTGACTTTTACCTCCCAGGGACTAGCAATTGCCGTTAAAGCTTTTATTGTCTGTGTTGTCTTGGTGCAAATTCAAGATAATATTATTCGCCCTAAAGTTATGGGCAATGCCCTAGAATTAAACCCAGTAATTTTATTTTTATCCCTCTTTATCGGCGAAAGAGTTGCGGGATTATTAGGGGTTTTTCTCTCCATTCCTATCGCCGGAATGATTGCGATCTGGATCGGATCGAGCGAAGAAAAACCAATAACAGATTTAGAGGAAAATCAGTTAGGAGAAAGTCAAGAGAATTAAGAGCCGATCCCCAGTTTCTACTATACAATTAGAGAAATTTGTTATCTACAAAACTCGATCGCTAAGTAGGTAGGCGTTAAAAGTTATCAGATCCCCCCGCCTATCGGCACCCCCCTTATCAAGGGGGGATTAAGGGGGGATCGGCACCCCCCTTATCAAGGGGGGCAGGGGGGATCGAACCTAAAATCCATTTTTAATTTAATTATAACCAGCTACTTACCTATGGAAAACCTAGATTTAAAGAAATCCTCGCCCCTCTTATTTATCTCACCGTTTTTTCTCTGGGGAACAGCGATGGTAGCGATGAAGGGTGTTATCCCCCATACTACCCCCCTATTTATGGCGGGAATTCGCCTTGTCCCCGCCGGAATGTTAGTTTTAATAGTAGCTTGGTTTTTAGGTCGTCCTCAGCCCAAAACCCTGCAAGCGTGGCTATGGATTGCCCTTTTTGCTCTGATGGATGCCACTCTTTTTCAAGGTTTTCTGGCATTGGGATTAAATCGCACCGGGGCAGGGTTAGGATCGGTAATTATTGACTCCCAACCCCTAGCGGTGGCTTTAATGTCCAGTTGGCTATTTAAAGAAGTTATCGGTGTCTGGGGATGGTTGGGATTGGGTTTAGGGATTGGGGGAATTAGTTTAATTGGCTTGCCCGATCAATGGTTTTATGACTTTTTTGGACAAAAAGGGTTAAATATTGACTTTAGCTGGCAGGAATTACTAAATAGCGGCGAAATGCTGATGCTTTTGGCTTCCCTATCCATGGCGGTGGGAACAGTCTTAATCCGGTTTGTCTGTCGTCATGCGGATCCCGTCAGCGCCACGGGATGGCACATGATTTTAGGGGGATTGCCCCTATTTTTAGCTTCAGGTTTCACCGAATCCCATCAATGGCAAAATATCGATTTAAATGGTTGGTTAGCTTTAAGTTATGCCACGATTTTTGGGAGTGCGATCGCATACGGAATATTCTTTTATTTAGCCGCCAAGGGCAATTTAACCAGTTTAAGTTCTTTAACTTTTTTAACTCCGGTTTTTGCCCTCACTTTCGGGAATTTATTCCTCGGTGAGATGTTAAGTGTATTGCAATGGGTGGGGGTATCTTTAACCCTCGTTAGTATTTATTTAATCAATCAAAGGGAAAGAATCGCCCCACAATTGCGGGCAATTTTTGCTAATCTTTCCTCACTTATACCCAAAAGCAACTAACTCAAATTCCGTGCGAATTACCTCGACTCTGGCAAAATTTGCTTCTTGTAATTTTTGGTTGAGATTTTGAGAAGTAAAACCTGTTTTATGAGCCATATAGGGCATTCCGGGGACTTCTGTTCCCATGCCGTAAAACATCCACAAAGCGCGCACGGGACCACCGGGAGAAATATATAAAGGTTCATTTTCCATATCGCCTCTAGCGACAAATTCGGCGGCAGTTTGCATATCGGGAACTACGATCATTAAAAAGCCTTCGGGTTTAAGAATGCGTTTAAATTCCTCTAGGGCGATGGGAACTTCGTAATGATAAATATGTTCTAGATTATGACTAGAAAAAACCGCATCGACGGAGTGATCGGGAACGGCACTTAAATCGGTAATAGTTCCTAAAATATCTGGGTTAACAGCAGTATTGATATCGAGGCGAATTTCTTGCCAATTGCCATCGCGGAATAGTTTGGGTAAAGCTTCGGGATTATAGGGACCACAACCCACATTTAAAACCAGTTTTTTCGGGGATTTTAGCGCTGTTATCCCTGGGGGAGCATTCCAAGCTAATAAACAAATATTTTTCAAACCAAGCAAACCGTGATTAGCGACTTGATCATCTAAAATTATCTGAGCTTGGGGATGGGTTTTAGTAAAATCTTTTATTGCCTGTTGGAGAGCGGGATGCTGACATTTATTGATGATAATTAAAGCGGAATCAGACCAGAAGTTTTTGGCTAAAAGCAAGGAGATAAAGAGAGAGCGATAGTCTTCGGCGGCATCGTAGTAATAAACTCCCAGCTTTTCTTCACTGTTTAGTTCTTCGAGATCATCGAAAAAGTTTTCCGTTTCTTGATCGCTTAAAAATATCTGTTCTGATAGTTGAAAATCCTCCAAATCCTCAGATAATATAGTTAGTTTTTCTCCCGATAGATCGTATTTAAAAAAAGCTTCTACGCCATAACCGTAGCGATCGCTATTATCGCAGAAAGCGGCGACTAAACTACCGCGACGAAAACAACCCACTTGACAGTAAACCTCGTCCGGTTGCAGACAGGCAACGGCTAAATTGAGTAGGGGAAAGAGATTGCGATCGGGATAAGATGCGGTTTTTTGGCTTAAAAGGGTTAATTGCTCGGAAATAGGCGACATTAAAGCCGATCCCCAATCCTGATACTGTTGAGGCAATTGTTCTAAGAATTTCTGTAAATCCATGCTCTTGCTTTCCCGAAAACTATAATCCTTTCCCCCTATCATAAATTATCGTGTTTGTCATCAGGTCACAGACTTAATTGTGGAAGAGTGCTAATCTGATCTATAGCGGTTTTCACAGAAGTTAGTCCCGATTGAAACCCTGAAACGCCTATCTATCAAGGGATTTACCATACCTTATTAGACTGAAAAACGCTATATTAGCCCATCAGCACAAGTAGAGAAACTTCTGATATGCCCTACAATTGCTTCCAGATCAAATTTTGGGGAGTACGGGGAAGTATCCCCTGTCCAGGTTCAGAAACCGTTCGTTATGGTGGTAATACTTCCTGTGTGGAGATGCAAGTCGGTAGAGAAAGATTAATTTTTGACGGTGGTACGGGGTTACGCCTACTAGGACAGTCTTTGATGGCAGAAAGTCCAGCGAAAGCCCATTTATTTTTCAGCCACTCCCATTGGGATCATATTCAGGGTTTTCCTTTTTTTATCCCTGCTTTTATCCGGGGCAATACTTTTAATATCTACGCGGTTCCCTCCCCCAATGGGGCAACCATCAAGCAAAAATTACACGATCAGATGTCACATCCCAATTTTCCCGTGCCTTTGCAGATTATGCGGGCCGATTTAGAATTTTATAATCTAGAAATGGGCGAAACCCTCCACTGTGGGGATGTCACCGTCGAAACCCGTCCTTTAAATCATCCAGGAGAAGCGGTGGGTTATCGGGTAAATTGGCAGGGTTTATCGGCAGCTTATATTACCGATACCGAACATTTTCCCGATCGCCTTGATGATAACGTTTTGGCTTTGGCATGGCAAGCGGATGTGATGATTATTGATGCTACCTACACCGATGAGGAATACAACGATCCTAAGTATTCTAAGGAGGGTTGGGGTCATTCCACTTGGCAACAGGCAGTCAAAATCGCCCAGGCAGCGCAAGTTAAGCAGTTAGTTCTATTTCATCACGATCCCGCCCATAATGACGATTTTCTTGATCGCATTGGGGAACAGGTAAGAAAGATTCTGCCTCAAACTATTCTCGCCCGGGAAGGACTCTCGATCGAATTACGACCGGAAGGTTCTCGGATAGATGAAGCGTAACCTAAGCTACTGTTCTCACCAAGAAGATAACTGCTGTAGATGGTCAACAGCTTATCTCCGTGGGCGGAGATAGGATAGAATGATATAACTTCATCTGGGATTTTCTCTGGTGCTATATTATCAAAATGTCCAATCAATCCTCACCTAACTCCACAGAAATACAAGCAATTTTTGATCAGATCGCTCCCGAATATGACCGCCTTAATCAAGAATTAAGTTTAGGATTACACCGCGTCTGGAAATTAATGACAGTCAAGTGGTGTCAACCCGAAAAAGGGGATTTTGCTCTCGATATCTGTTGTGGTAGCGGCGACCTGACTAACCTATTATCAAAACAAGTGGGTAAAACCGGCAAAGTGATCGGACTAGATTTTTCCCCACAACAATTAAAAATCGCCCGTCAACGTTTTAGCGCCACTAATATTAACTGGATGGAAGGGGATGCCCTCAATTTACCCTTTGCCGATTCTAGCTTTGATTGTGCCACTATCGGCTATGGATTACGCAATGTGGTCGATATTACCCAATGTCTGGGGGAATTATACCGAGTCCTGAAACCGGGTGCTAAAGCGGCGATTCTTGACTTCCATCAACCTACCCAAACCATCGCCAAACTATTCCAAAACTGGTATCTCGATCATATCGTCGTTCCCGCCGCCGAGCGCTACGGCTTAACTGACCAGTACGCTTATATTAGTCCCAGTATCGATCGCTTTCCCATGGGCCCAGAACAGGTAAAATTAGGCTATCGGTCGGGATTTTCCGGTGCCGTTCACTATCCACTCCTAGCAGGACTGATGGGAGTGTTAGTCTTGAAGAAATAACTCACTCACATTTCCGTTTATTTTTTGCTGCTAAATTGAATCTCCCTACTCTTTGGACATGGATATTACCGCCGATCGCGGGGGCAATTATTGGCTATTTTACGAACGATGTAGCCATAAAAATGCTATTTCGTCCCTACAAGGCGATTTATATCGGTAAGCGTCCTCTTCCCTTCACTCCGGGGCTAATTCCTCGCAATCAAGATCGATTAGCTGTCCGGGTATCGGATACGATCATGGGTTCCCTGTTAACCCCCGAGGAACTACAAAAACTGGCTAAACGACTCCTCGACACCGAAAGGGTACAGGGGGCGATACTCTGGCTGTTACAATTAGCTTTAAAACAAATAAAAGGCGATCGGCAAGCAAAAACAGCCGAGATTTTGGCGGCGATTCTTCATGATTTATTCGGGGAATCTTTAGCGAGATTACTAAAAGTTTTAGCCCGACGGCAGGACTTTTTAGAAAAACAGATCAATCAAATTTTTGATCGCCTAGTCTTAGAATTTTCTCTCAGTGAACAACAGGCGCGACAATTCTCCGATTGGCTATTAGAAACCGTCCTACCTGCTGATGTTATCCGTCTAGCTTTGATCGATTTTTTAACCGATCGCAATATTCAAGTTATCGATGAAGGATTTCGGGAAAAAACCAGTGGAACCTATTGGGTAGTAGCCAATTTATTCGGTTTACGCAATGCCCTGGCCCGCTTACGCACTTTTTGCCTTGATGAAAAGGATTTAGCTAATACCAGAATCAAAGAATTATTACTATCTTTAGAGATGCGTAATCGTCTGAAAAACTGGTTACAAGGTATCTCTTTGCAAAATTTACCTATCTCCACCGTCAGACAATTGCGTAAAACCACTAGAGACACGGTGCGAATTTATATTCAAGAAAGTGGCGAACAATTTCTGCAAGATTTTGGACAAACGATCGACTGGGATCAAATCGCTAATTTAATTATTAATCGTCTGCAATCCTCGGTGTCAATGACTACATCATTAGGGGTAATTAGTCAAGAGTTAGCGTTAATTTTAGAGCGTTATCTAGAGGAAGATTTAGAGAAATTAGTCGCCCAAATTATCCCGATTCTCAACATCGATCAGGTAATCCGCGATCGGGTAAATGCCACTTCCCCTGCTGATCTGGAAAATGCTATTCAAGGAATTGTTAAACAGGAATTACAGGGAATTGTTAATCTTGGTGGTATTCTCGGTCTTCTAGTTGGACTAATACAAACAATTATTTTAATTGCACAGAATCCGGGGTAATAATTAGGGTCTGCTGAAAAAGTTTGTTGGTGGGGGCAGGGTGTGGGGTGTGGGGTGTAGGGTGTGGGGTGTGAATTTTCCCCGTGAAAAAGCCTTAATCTAACAAGGTTTTTAGATTTATTCAGCAAGCCCTAATTAGGTGGGTTAAACTAAGTTAACCCACCGGAATCATCCCGTTTATTTTTAAGGTAAAATCAAAAAACTTCCCTGACAGAAAAGAGTTTTATCGTCGAGAATAAAAGATTTAATCTCCACATCTTTGCCTAAATCGACGGTAAAAGGTTGCAAATCAATAGATAAATCTGGGGCTAAACCTTGCCATTGTCGGGGACTAATCCCTAAAGTGCGGGCATCTTTTAAGGTAATATCAGCAGTAAAAATTACTTCTGCACCTGTTTCTCTATGGCCGAGAAGAGAGAAATAGCCCTGATTTAGAAGAACATTTTTCCAGTTAAAACGCTGTTGTGAGATAATTTCTCTGGCGTTAACAATTCCGTTATTTTCTAGGGAAAAAATTAGTAAATCGGCAAAAGCATTAACTAAAATAGTCGAGGCGATCGAATTATTTAAATCCTGCTCGTTAATTTCCACCTCACCGCTAACCCGAATAGGTTCCAAAATTTTTAGGGGTTTCCCTCGCAAAACCTGCCCGATATTAAGACGGATATTTTCCCCTCTTAATTGCGCTTTACCTAGATGTAAACCTTGATAAATCGCTCTTCCTACGGCTAAAAATACCCCGGGGATATAACCGCGCAAAATTTGCCGATCATGACCTTGCAGCTGCATTTCTAAATCTTCTATCTGTTCTACTTGTGTTCTTAAGAACAGACGTACTGCTGGCGGCAAAACCTTACTAATAATCTCACTTTGAGTATTGACCCACATAAACGTTATCTCACTCACTCCACAATGTTTCTAATTGTAACAGAGCTAGATTGATCGAACCATGAGGGGCTGCCGTCAGCTATCATACTAAATCCGTTGAGTACAGGCTAGTTATGAGGAGAGGCAAAAGGCAAAAGGCAAAAGGCAAGAGGCAAAGGGGAATAAATAATCAGTTTTTAACTAGGTAGGCGTTAAAAATCATCAGATGCCCCCCTTATCAAGGGGGGATTAAGGGGGGATCGGCACCCCCCTTATCAAGGGGGGAAGGGGGGATCGGCACCCCCCTTATCAAGGGGGGAAGGGGGGATCGGCACCCCCCTTATCAAGGGGGGAAGGTGGGATCGGCACCCCCCTTATCAAGGGGGGATTAAGGGGGGATCGAACCTAAAATTCATTTTTAATTTAATTATAACCAACAACTTAATAACTGGATTTGGTATCAGTTATAGCTAAAAACTTCGCTACTTTCTGTTTACTGATTACTGATCACTGACAAGCCCCTAATTCTTAGGTTTTTGAGGCGTTGAGGGAATTAAAACGAGGGGAAAGATAGGCGACTAAAACCCCGAGGGCAAAACCGATTAAATTGCGGAAAAGGGGCAGTAATTCACTGGTGCGAGTAACCACCGGTCCGATGCCAAAAGCAACAAAGAGGATAAACCAGAGGGGAGAGACAATTAAAACCCATTGCCAAGCGAAAACCTGTCCTTCTTTGCGAGGAATACCGGCAAAACCGAAGACTAAACCGCCGACAATTGAGGTAATTAAAGTTAAAATCCACTGTTCCTTCGGTAAACCGGGGACTACCGCACAGCCACCTTTAACTAAACAGCCTTTTACCGTGTCCAAGGATTGTACGATCGCGTTATTTTCGCCATTTTCCCGGACAAAATACATATTACCGAAACGGGCCTGTAATTCGATCCAAAAAGTGCGGGGTAAAAATTCATAGACGGCATCACCAATACTAAAAGATAGTAGATTACCGCCGCGACCATCGGCCACTAGGAGAATACTTTTATCATCCAATCCCCAGAAATTAATCACGGCCCGGCCGGGGCTGCGGTCATATTGGGTTAAAACTCGCATTTTCCAGCCGGTTTCCCCTTGAAATGTCTCGATATCTCGGATTAATGCCTCTTCCTGTTTTGCGGGTAGATAATTGGCTAAATCAACGATCGGAGTGGCTTGATTGGGCAGTAATTCGGGATTATTCACCGCTAGAGCTTGATCCGGGCAGATAATCCAACCCAGACAGCTAATGACACCAATTACAAGAGCGATCGAGATTCCTCGGCAAAAACGATTGAGCATAACACTTCTAGACAATGAGAATTTTTTCAGCAAGGGTGTAGGCTAACTTTCAGTTTCTTTACACTTATTTACTTTATCTTAAGGGAATTCTCAACTTTAGTCACCCAGTTATCGGTCATCAGATGCGAGTTTTCAGTTCACTCTCCAGAAACTCAACTCAAGCTGATGAGGTCTCAACCAGTTGTATTAACTGGATCTTTTGCCAAAATGGAGTAAATATAGTAGCGGGGGGATGGTCAATGACAGCACAGAAAATATTAGAGTTAATTCAACAGGCAAAGGACAAAAGAGCGTGGATGTTAGATCTGTCCAACAAAAACTTAACAGAAATTCCCCCCGAAATCGCTCAACTCACCTCCCTGCAATACCTCAACCTCAGCAATAACCAAATCAGCGAGATTCCAGAAGCACTCGCTCACCTCACCTCCCTGCAGCACCTCTTTCTCAACAATAACCAAATCAGGGAGATACCAGAAGCGCTCACTCAACTCACCTCCCTGCAATACCTCTTTCTCAACAATAACCAAATCAGGGAGATACCAGAAGCGCTCGCTCACCTCACCTCCCTGCAATACCTCTATCTCAACAATAACCAAATCAGCGAGATACCAAAAGCGCTCGCTCAACTCACCTCCCTGCAAGACCTCGACCTCAGCAATAACCAAATCAGGGAGATTCCAGAAGCGCTCGCTCACCTAGTCAACCTGAAGCGATTAGTCCTCGAAAATAACCCGATTACCAACGTTCCCCCGGAAATTATTCGTCAGGGATGGGGTAAAACAATATTGGATGATGGCAACCCGCAGGCGATTTTTAGTTATCTCAAGGATAAAGCTAAACGCCCTCTTAATGAGCTTAAAGTTTTATTGGTGGGGGAGGGGGATGTGGGGAAAACTTCCCTGTTAAAGAGGTTACTGCACAATACCTTTAATTCCGGAGAACCCAAGACCCCCGGCATTAATATTGAAAAGTGGCCACTGCCCCAAAAACCCGATATTCGCCTCAATCTCTGGGATTTTGGCGGTCAGAAAGTGATGCAAACCACCCATCAGTTTTTTCTGACTAAACGCAGTCTTTATCTGCTTGTCCTCGACAACCGCAAAAACGAACAGCAAAACCGTCTGGAATACTGGTTAAAACTCATTGAAACCTACGGAGGCAATTCTCCCGTGATTATCGTGGGTAATTGTGCCGATGAAAATCCCCCGCAAGTTAAGATCCGCACCCTCCAGAAAAAATATCACCAAATCACCAAGCTAATCGCCACTTCCTGTAAAACCGGTGCGGGAATCGCGCAACTTGTGCAAGAAATCGCCTCCCAAATCGATGCTATTCCCCATATCAAAGATTTATTGCCTAATAGTTGGTTTGAGATCAAAACTCAACTAGAAGCGATGCAAAAGAGTTATGACTTTATTTCCTACGAAAAGTATCAGGAAATGTGTCAGACAGCCGAGATTAAAGAGGCCAGCGATCAAAAAAGTTTAGTGCAGTTTCTCCACGATCTCGGTATTGTCCTCAACTACCAAGATGATCCGCGACTGAATGAAACCAATGTCCTGAACCCGGAATGGGTAACTGACGGTGTTTATGATATTCTCAATAATCACGATTTGATGGTGCAAAAAAAGGGCATTCTTTCACTGCCAGATCTGGAAAATATTCTCAAACAACCCCAACGTTATCCCGAAAATAAACGCGGATTTTTGATGGATTTGATGGGAAAATTTGAACTCTGTTTTCCCCTTGATGGTTACAGTCCCGCTCGCTATCTAATCACCGATCTTCTACCCATCGATGAACCGGATGTGGATATCTACGAAAACGCACCTTTACACTTCCAGTACCGTTATGATATCCTGCCCGGTAGCATTATTTCCCGCTTTATCGTCCGTAATCACCAGATGATCTATAAAACCATGCGTTGGCGTAGTGGTGTGGTTCTGACAATGGATCTTAATAGAGCTTTGGTGCGTGCCGACGAGGAAGATAACTACATCAGCATAAAAGCCCAGGGTTCCCGTGCTAGTGCGCTTTTAGCTATTATTAAGACAGATTTTCAGAAAATTCACGCTACTATCCCTAATTTAGCCGTACAGGAAAGGTTAGTGATTCGAGAATTGCAAGGGGAAAAACCCACCGGGGTAGAAGTTCCCGTCGATTATCTCCATCTGATAGAACTCGATCGCCAAGGCAGAGTGGAAGAACCTCTCCCCGGTTTGCGCGGCAAATATAATATCCGTGATATCTTAGAAGGGGTGGAATCTAAGACAGAAAGAGCAAGAGATCTCGACGAAAGGGAGGAACGTGGCCGCAAAAGCCGAGAAAATCGCCCTATGAGTCCCAAAACGCCAGAAACTCCCAATCTCCTGAAACCTAGTCTCGCTTTGTTGCTGGTTTTCGCTGTGGTTGCTTTTATCTTTGCGGTGCTTGCCAATACTGTGCCAGTGGTACAGTTTATTACCAGCGTTTTGGCAATTATTTTTATCTTTGCTTTGATTGTGATTGTGGGATTGCTCTGGACGGGTAAAATCAATGAAACGACCTTCAATCAGTTTTTAGAGGGTTTTTGGCGATCTATCACGATTTTTAAAGGACAAGAACCAAAAACCAACAACGATGACACCCCCCAAGAAACCCCCAAATCGGAGCAGTAAAGATTTGCTTACCACAGAAAAGTAACTTAGGCGAAAAAGTTTACAAATATTTAGGGTTTGCTGAATAAATCTAAAAACCTTGTTGGATAAGGCTTTTAGACTTTTTTTCCCTCAAAAAGTGCCTACCATTGGAGTGATCGGGGGGAAAATTCCTGGACTTTTTCCCTGAAAATTAGGTAGTTGACCACCTGAAAATCGCTAAAACCCCACACCCTACACCCTACACCCCACACCCTACCCCCACGAAAAACTTTTTCAGCAGACCCTATTTATGGTTTGCTGAAAAAGTACGGGCGAAGCATTCGGTTAGAAAATCTCCGGTTTCACCGACCAAAATCGATGTCCTTTCTTGATAATGTGTCTTTCTGCTACTAACATTATTATTCGTTGTCTTTTAACTCAGCGTCGGGTTTTGAAGGGTTGTCATCCGTTGTGATAATTGTACCAGAAGGCAATTGATAGCCTGTTAAATTCGGCTCTTCGTTACTCTTTATGCTAAATCAACAGACAAGATGCCAAGACAACATACTTCTAACCCAAAAATTCCGAAAGTTTCTCAAGCCATAGGCTCTCCGTTTTATTAGTTTAAGTTTATTGTTGATTCCCTCGACCATCCCATTCGTTGTCCTTCGCTCGAAATAACTAATGATTTCTCCAAACCAGTTTCGGATTGTTTGACAACTCTTGGTAAAAACACTGGAGGATTTTGCCAACCATTCCGAGATGGATAGCATTCCCTCTGTCGGATTCTCTGAGGTTTCATAAATCTTTCTAAATTCTTCCTTTAA
>NZ_JAPZQJ010000026.1:0-7083 GCF_027530405.1 Microcystis sp. LE19-41.2A
GGTGGTGGGGTGTGGGGTGTGGGGTGTGGGGTGTGGGGTGGTGGGGTAGTGGGGGAATTTCAACTAAAACCCTAAAACCCTAAAACCCTAACACCCTATCTAGACTTGTAGCATTTCTGGGGTTTTTTCCTTCTGCTGCAGTGCGACGTGGAGACGGTTTAAGGCGCTGACGTAGGCGCGAGCGGAGGCGACAATAATATCGGTATCGGCCGCGTGAGCGGAGTAGGTGCGTCCTTCGTAACGGAGACGGATGGTCACTTCTCCTAAAGCATCGATTCCCTCGGTAACTTCTCGCACCGAGAAAGAGATTAATTCGTTAGGAATCTTCACCACTCGATTGATCGCTTTGCAGAGAGCATCCACTGGCCCTGTACCAATGGCCGCATCGGATAACTCGCTACCGTCGGGAGTGCGAATTGTTACCGTGGCCGTGGGTCTGGCGCTATTCCCACAGGACACTTGTACTAATTCGAGGCGAAAGTGATCGGGAACCGTGTCGATTTCATCGTTAACAATAGCTTCTAGATCGCGATCGGTGATTTCCTTTTTGCGATCGGCCATTTCTTTAAACTGGATAAAAGCGTTATTAAGTTCCGTTTCCGAAAGCTCAAAACCCAATTCCTGTAACCGAGAGCGAAAAGCGTTGCGGCCGGAGAGTTTACCGAGGACGATCTGATTATTAGTCAAACCGATCGATTCTGCATCCATAATCTCATAGGTGAGTTTATGTTTTAACACCCCGTCCTGATGGATTCCCGACTCGTGTGCGAAAGCGTTAGCACCGACGATCGCCTTATTCGGTTGCACGATCATGCCGGTAAGATTAGAAACTAGGCGAGAAGTGCGATAGATTTCCCTGGTGTTGATCTTGGTTAAAGGTTCCGTGGACTCTGGGGAACGACCGAGGAAAGGATTAAAATAGGAGCGCCGGACATGAAGGGCCATCACCAACTCTTCTAGGGAAGCGTTACCGGCACGCTCACCGATACCGTTAATGGTACATTCCAACTGTCGAGCGCCATTTTTAACTGCTTCGAGGAAATTAGCCACCGCTAACCCTAGGTCATCGTGACCATGGACGGAGATAATCGCTTGGTCGATATTGGGGACATTTTCCTTAATACCACGGATTAAAGCCCCAAATTCGCTGGGGGTGGTGTAACCGACGGTATCGGGAATGTTAACGGTGGTGGCTCCTGCGGCGATCGCTCTTTCGAGGACTTGATAGAGGAATTCGGGATCGCTGCGGCCGGCATCTTCGGGGGAAAATTCCACATCATCAACGAAGGATTTGGCATAGGCCACCATTTCTGGCACAATCTCAAGAACTTCCTGACGAGTCTTCTTAAGTTTGTATTGGAGGTGGATATCAGATGTGGCTAGGAAGGTGTGAATTCTGGGCTTGGCGGCGGGTCTGAGCGCATCGGCGGCAGATTTGATATCTTTTTGAGTAGTGCGGGCTAATCCGCAAATAATCGGGCTATCAGCTTCGCTGCCGACGCTGGCGGCAATTTTCTGTACAGCTTCAAAGTCCCCCGGACTAGCGTGGGGAAAACCTGCTTCAATGACATCAACTCCCAGTCGTGCCAGTGCGCGCGCTATGGTTAGCTTCTCATCCACATTTAAAGCGGCACCCGGGGACTGTTCCCCATCTCGAAGGGTGGTATCGAAGATAATCACACGATCTGGACTGGTATTCATAGTTTTTTTGTACCGTTAACGAACTTGGGAGTTGTTCCTCTGATTATAGCAGCCCAGGCCGAGGGGGTTGTTAAGGAAAATTGCGCTGAGAATTTCTCGACCTGCTCGCGCTTTTCCTGCTTGCCCTTTTTTTGGCTACCATAGAGGATATAGATAAATTGGCGAGGTAGTTAACAATGTTTGGCAAACCAGCGAAGGAACCGAACCCACCGGAGGTAAAAGACCTACAGGAAGTGATGTTTTCAATTAAGCAAAATCTCGAACCGGATCAGGATAAAGCTGATATTAATCTTGTTGATCCTCCCACTCCAGAGATAGTTACTGTAGTTGAAAATATTAGTAAAATTCTCTCTCCCTATTTTATCGTTTTGGTGGGTTTATTTCTCTATGATCGGAATAGTTTTATCGGTTTTTTGTTAGTCTTTACGGGAGTTTTAGCGATTTTTGGAGTTTCCCTCAAGGATATTAATAAACTCGTTGAAGAAGGGAAAAAGTTTTTCCAATCTAAGTAGTTTTATCCTCTGGATATGGTGATAACTGATAACTGATAACTGATAACTGATAACTGATATAAGATTATGTCTTTAGTTGCATCTTTACTCGATCGAGTATCTCCTCAGAGTTTACAACAATTGCGAGCCAGCGATCGAGCTTGGCAAGCTTTGCGCTTAGAAAATCCAGTTATTCCTACGGTAATTAATCAAAGTCAAGAATCTTTAGGAGAGACGGATTTTGATCTAGTGATTGCGGGGGGAACCCTGGGAATTTTTATCGGGGCTGCTTTGCAAACTAGGGGCTGGCGTGTGGCATTATTAGAAAGAGGTATTCTGCGCGGTCGTGAGCAGGAGTGGAATATTTCACGTTTAGAATTAAGCAGTTTTTTAGAGTTAGATTTATTGACCGAAGCTGAATTAAATCAAGCGATAGCGACGGAATATAATCCTGGGAGGGTGGGATTTTATCAAGGTTATGAGCTTTGGGTCAGAGATATTTTAAATATCGGTGTTGATCCGGTTTATTTGCTAGAGACTTTAAAAAATAAGTTTTTGCAAGCGGGAGGAAAGTTATTAGAAAATTCGTGGTTTAGCGGGGCGATTGTTCATCCAGATGGAGTAATGGTTAAAACGGGAGAAGTGACTTTAAAAACCCGTTTATTAATCGATGCCATGGGTCATTTTTCAGCAATTGCAAAACAGGCAAGAAAAGGAGAAAAACCCGATGGAGTTTGTTTAGTGGTGGGTAGTTGCGGTCAGGGTTTTCCCAGTAATGAAACTGGTGATTTGATTTATTCTTTTACCCCAATCTTGCACCAATGTCAATACTTTTGGGAAGCATTTCCCGCTAGGGATGGTCGGACAACTTATTTATTTACCTATCTTGATACTCATCCTGATCGCTTTAGTTTAGAATTTTTGATGGAGGAGTATTTAAGATTACTGCCGGAGTATCAAAAGGTGGATTTAGAAGCGGTAAAATTTCAGCGTTTTCTAGCGGGTTTTTTCCCGTCCTATCGTCAAAGTCCTTTAAAGATGCCTTGGTCAAGAATTCTGGCAGTGGGAGATAGTAGCGGTAGTCAATCTCCGGTAAGTTTTGGTGGTTTTGGGGCAATGGTCAGACATTTAAAAAGGCTAACTTTCGGCATCGAGGAAGCTTTACAAATCGATGCTTTAAACCGAGAAGATTTAGCCCTTTTACAACCATATCAACCTAATATATCGGTAACGTGGCTATTTCAAAAAACCATGAGTGTCCAGATATATGCTAACCCTAATCCCAATCAAATTAATGACTTAATGAGTGGAGTTTTTCGGGTAATGGACAAGTTGGGAGATGAGGTATTAAAACCGTTTTTACAGGATGTGGTGCAGTTTTCTTCCCTCTCAAAAACTTTGCCTTTGGTTAATCCTCAATTAGTTTTACCGATGATTCCACAAGTAGGTATCAGTCCTTTTATCGATTGGACGGGACATTATTTGAATTTAGCTTTGTATAGTGGTTTATATCCCTTGGCAGCCACCTTAAAACCTGTTTTAGAAAAGTTACCCGACAAGCAAAAATATCTTTACCATCGTTATTTAGACAGTTGGAAATATGGCTCCGGGGGAGATTTTATCAGTAAACAGTAAACTGATAACTGATAACTGATAACTGATTTAATCTTTATCTTGAAAAAATTGTTGATCGAGATAATTAACTTTAGCATAGGGTTCTAAAGCGGAGAGAATTTGTCTGCCATAACTGCGGGCATTGACACGATTATCGAGGACAGCCACACAACCTTGACACTCCCGGAGAGACTGAACAGATTTCTGAATTTCCCTCACTGCTGTGGGTAAAAGATAGGCACGAAACCAGTCGAGATGTTGTCGTTTGTAGTAAGCAATTTTGCCAGCAACAAGAGGATTTTCGGGGGAAGGTAAGGGTAAAGTTGCGATAATTAATAAACTGGGAGTAAGAAATTTTTCTTGATGGGTTTGCCAGAATTGCCAACCACAAACCAGAATAGTATTATTATTAATCTCAGTTTTTTCCACTTGCACTCGCGAACCGTAATCGGCTGCGATTTGGGTGGCAATTTGTGCCTTGAGGGGAACATCTTCAATCAGGATCACGATCGGTTGTTCACTGGTATGATTAGCGCTAACTAATTCTCGCACTTGCTTTAATAACATCGGTTGAAATTCGGGAGTATTGGGGGCGCTGATGCGATCAGGTAGATATAAATGAATATATTCACTTTCGCGATCAGCTGCAAACTTTAGAGTTAAAATTTCTCCGATACCCTGATTTTGACGGTATAAATTAGCGGATTTTTCGCTATCTAAAAAACTGCCGATTAAAACAAAGGGTTGCTGCTGCCAAATCGGTTTGAAAAAACTAGCCACCTCCAAAGGGCTGATTTTTAGGGTAAATTCTTCTCGCTCTCGATCTACTGATGTCCAGAGGAGATAATTATGCTCGGGGATTTTTGCCGCTAAAAGTTGCCAAGCAGAATCAGTGGCTAAGTCTTGATGCAAGCGTTGCAGGAGAGCAATTATATATTCTTTTTCTTTGGCATCAATAAGATAGCAATTATAGGGATTAATTGGATGACCAAGAATACTTTGGCCAAGTTGTGCTTTAATTAAGTCTATAATCTCTCTATGCTGGGGATATGCTGACCCTAAAGCGAACCATTGTTCGGGAGTAATGGTGACGGTGAGATAATCTACTAGACAAGTTTCTAAATCTTCGGCTCGATCGATTATCGTGGGGATATTCTGGGGAAAATGACCGAGATTGTCCAATTTATCCTCTAACCATTGTTGGGGTGTGGTGAGGAGTAAACCGGTAAAATTAGCGGGAAAGCGATCACTTTTGAGGATATCTCGCTGAGTTTGTAACCATGCTTGCAGATGGGGGATTTCCACTTCTAACAGTAGGTTGACTTCTGACTCCGGGGCAACAATTAGAACAGGTGTATCAGCTAAAAGAGCTGGGGTGAGATAACTGAGACAATAACGGGTGAGAGTAGTTCCAGTTTGTATGAGAGAGGAACGTTTTAGGCGTAAAGCTCTAGCCACCAGTCGCCCCATAGTGAGATGATGAGACCAGTAAAAGCGTCCTTGTTTGCGTAAAAAAGCGCGTAGGGAAGAATGAACCGCTGCTTCTAATAAAACCATCTCATCTCAGTTATTGGTTATCAGTGATCGATCATAGCTTTGATTTTGCCACTGATTGCACTCCGAGAGTTTTGATGGGGTGATCGAGGTTGAAGTTCAAATTCCATCTTGGAACGATAAAAACCTAGAACTAGGTAAATGTGATTTTGCGGTAAAAAAAGCGATAAAAAACCACAATCGAAAATTTTATCAATTTTTACCGCAATTTACAGCCTTAAATTGTCAGGTTTATTTTCTGTTAGGATTTTTTACCACGACGAGATATTAAGGCTCCGATAGCACCGATACCAAAAATGCCCAGTGTCATGGATGGCTCGGGGACGGGAGTGGCAGTGATCTTAAATCCACTGGTGATAAACATTCCGAAAACGTTATCATCATTGCTTGGGTTCACTGTTTTTAAGCGCAGGAAGGTATCTCCCGGTGAGATAAAAGCGTCAGGATTAGCACTATTGCCAAGAGCGAGATTATAGTATTCATCATCGATTCGCGGCCCATACAAGGGGTCATCTAATGGGCCGGGGTTAGTAGGACTGTCACCTATCCCCCCAACAGTTATTAAGCCTCCGTCGGCTCCTTCGCCATCATCCTGTCCTCCTGCACTGCTAGTCAATCCTCGATTATTGGTCGAATTAGTGGTTACGTCAATCTCAGTGGCTTGCCCACTTGGTTGACGGCTATAACTAGAGGCAAGTGAAACCAGAAAATCTCCCCCAGTGTAAGGACTGGCAAAATCAAACTGGCTCGTGTCTCCCCCGGTGGACAGTTCCCCGTCTAAAATAACCGAGGTAAAACCTTGGGTAGAAGAATTGCTGTAGGCAACGACAAGAACCGCACCATCGTTATCGCCATTCTCAACGATACTAAAGTCTTGTAATCCTCCCGTAAAAGAAGAAGCGATGATACTGGTGACATCCCAACGGGCGGTGGTGGCTGGGTTTTGATTGGGACCAAGAATAGTTGCTGAACCCAAGGAAAGTGTACTCCCATTAAAAGTTACTCCGTAAACTGGACTCATATCCCAGACGGAAGTGGCATAGAGATAAGCCCTCTGAATAGTAGAACCTGTGGGTATATTGGCTTGAATAAATCCACTGTTAGTTGTGCTTCCGAAGCCGTCAATAGAAAGGGCGGCGTTGGAAATGACATTTTGTGGTATCAAACCAGCGGAAGCAGGGGCAATGTTTAGGCAAAGTCCAAAAGTAATCCCTAGGGGGAGCAATGAATAAGCAAGTTTTTTCATGATGAGCAACTGGCAACAACTTTCAGATTATAGCGTTTATCATGAAGATGAAGTGTGGCGGTATTTGTCATCATCTCTGGACGATCAGATAATATTCCGACGTTCCGCCGTTCCGTCGTTCTCTAAAACCAGAAACTTCGTATCTCACTGTTAAGATAACTGCTAATAGACTGCATATCTATTCATAATTTGTTTAAGTCAAATTTTTCAAAGGTAATGGCAGAGATGGTTAATTGCCCTCACCCCCAACCCCTCTGCCAGAAGGCTGTTTTTTGGTATTTTTGAGACAGGTTGAGAGCTTCCAGCTTAAGATTTTCTTTGTTTAGGATAGACATAAGAGTTCTTGCATAATTAATTTTTGAGAGGGCAAAAATGAGAAAAATAAGCATAAAATTGCATAAAATAACCAAATAGAGCATTTAATTGATTAATGCTCATTCTTAATTCTCCTGACTACTGACTACTGGCTCGGAGACT
>NZ_JAPZQJ010000580.1:0-3573 GCF_027530405.1 Microcystis sp. LE19-41.2A
ATAAATGGGACTCAATATGATCAAAAATGCGCGGCATATTTTTAATCCGTAGGGTGCGCTCTTCGATAGCGTAACGCACCGACAATTGTGGTGGGTGATTTTGGTTATGGTGGTGGGTTACGCGTTGCTAACCCACCCTACTGATTTACTTAATCCAAACAGTTTTAACGTTGACAAATTCGCGAATACCTTCGACACTTAATTCCCGTCCAAAACCAGAACGTTTAATACCCCCAAAGGGCAAGCGAGGATCGGATTTAACCATACCGTTAATAAACACACAACCGGCCTCAATTTCGGTAATTAAACGCTCAATTTCTGCGGGGTTATTCGTCCAAGCACTAGAACCTAAACCAAAGGGACTATCATTAGCTAAAGCGATCGCTTCATCGATATTTTTGACTCGAAATAGTAAAGCCACCGGTCCAAAAAATTCCTCTTTTTCCCCCGGAGAACCGACAGGAATATCGGTTAAAATCGTTGGTAGATAAAAGTTACCTTTTCCCTCTAAACGTTGACCCCCCACAAGGACTTTACCACCCATAGCGACGGTTTTTTCGACTTGATGGGCAATTTCCGAGACGATCGATACCGTGGCCAAAGGACCGATATCAACAGTTTCATCGAGGGGATCACCAACTCTTAAAGCTTGGAATTTGGCCACTAATAACTGTTCAAATTGAGCGGCGACAGTTTCCATAACAATAAACCGTTTAGCGGCGATACAAGTCTGACCATTATTTAACAATCGCGCCGTTACTGCCGTAGCCGCTGCCGCCTCGATATCGGCAGTATCTAAAACGATAAAAGGATCACTACCTCCCAACTCCAAAACCACTTTTTTGATCTGTTTTCCTGCGGCGGCCGCTAAACTCATCCCCGCCGGTTCACTACCGGTTAAAGTGGCGGCTTTTACCCGTTCATCGTTAATTAAATCACTAACGCGATCGGCCCCGATCAAAAGAGTTTGAAAAGCACCTTCGGGAAAACCGGCTTCTAATAAAATTCTTTCCACCGCTAAAGCTGATTGGGGGACATTAGAAGCGTGTTTGAGTAGGCCGACATTTCCCGCCATTAAAGCGGGGGCAGCAAAGCGAAATACTTGCCATAAAGGGAAATTCCAGGGCATAACCGCTAAAATCACCCCTAACGGTTGATAACGGACAAAACTGCGACTAGCATCGGTGGTAATCAGCACATCTTCCAGATAACCGGCGGCATTATCGGCATAAAAACGACAAACCAAGGCACATTTGAGGACTTCTGCGATCGCTGATTTGATTGGTTTCCCCATTTCTAAAGTCATGGTTTTAGCCAATGCTACTTGATCCCGTTCCAAAATATCCGCCGCTTGCCGTAACCACTGTCCCCGTTCACTGATGGCGGTGCGGCGATACTGCTGAAAAGTGGCCTCAGCTAGGGCCAATTTCGCCGCCAATTCCTCCGAGGTTAGAGGGGTAAAAGTCTTGAGAATTTCTCCCGTGGCAGGGTTAACTGAAGCGATACCCATATCCCAATTGTCTCCTATCGAGGGCTATATCTCTAGTTTAGTTCTCCGGTTGTCCCGCTGCTGACATAATTCGATCGCTAATTGGATCGCCGCTTGCATACTCTGGGCCCTAGCGATGCCAAGACCGGCGATATCAAAAGCCGTCCCGTGGTCTGGAGAGGTGCGAACAAAAGGTAAACCGATGGTAGTATTAACAGCACAGTCAAAAGCCATTAATTTGACGGGAATTAGGCCTTGATCGTGGTATAATGCCAGATATGCGTCGGCGGGTTGCCCTGCACCGCTAAACCAAGCGCGTCCCGGTTCCACCCAAAGCGTATCGGGGGGGACAAGGCCGATTAATTGGGTTTGCGGGTATTTCTGCGCCATTGACTGCAACCAAGGCTGTAACCAGTCTTTTTCCTCCCTTCCCAGTTTTCCCGCTTCGCCACTGTGGGGATTAAGGCCGGATATGGCGATTTTGGGGCGCTCGATGCCGAAATCTAGCTTTAAAGACTCGATCAATAGGTCTAGTTTTCGGGTCATCAGATCGGGGTTAAGAGCATCAGGAACTTCTCGCAGGGGTATGTGGGTAGTGGCGAGGAGAGTGCGTAAGTTATAGCCGGTGTGAGGGGATTTAGCGACGAATAGCATCCCATAACGGTTAATTCCCGCCATGGTAGCTAAAACCTCCGTTTGACCGGGGAAATCATAACCAGCCAACTGCCAACAGGATTTGGCAATCGGACCGGTGACAATACCATCAAATTCGCCCTTGAGGGTGCGTTTTATGGCTTCTTGCAGGTAAAGAAAGCTGATTTCACCACTGTGGGCATCCCCACGCCCGCAAACGATTTTTTCTTGATTGTAGGGCAAATCGATCAGAGAAAAGCGATCGAGAAGATGGGGATCGTGATAGGCTTTTTCGAGAAGCGTTCTTGTCCCGATTAGAGTAATCTGACAACCGGACGAGATTGGGGAATCGGCGATCGCTTTTAACACCACTTCAGGGCCGATTCCGGCGGGATCACCGACGGGGATAACTAGACGGGGAATAAAAGAGGCGGATTCCATAAATTTTGGCCGTCAATATTGCTAATTCTCCCGATTAATCTCATCGTTGACAATCATCAGGAGGGAATAAATCAGTAAACAATCTTCAGTTTACCTAAAATGTCGGATGAATGCCCCCGCTAAATTTTTTGACAAGACATCAACCTTTGCGGGGGATGAAATCCGACCAGGATATTGACTGCGAAGCACGATTTTAATTCTACCATTTGTAGGTAAACTGTGTTATACTTAATTGATCCAGGGTCGAGGATTAATCAATGCTAGTCGTAGAAGCCAAGCTAAAAAACGGGACACCAGAACAATATCACCGGCTTGATGAAGCAATTAGAACATCTCAGTTTGTGCGTAACTCTTGTGTTCGTTATTGGATGGACAATAAGGGGACAACCCGGAATAATCTTCAAAAGCTTTGTGCGGTACTAGCTAACAATAAAGAGACACCATGGGTTAATAAATTAAACTCTCAAGCTCGTCAATCGGCTGCTGATAGAGCCTGGCAATCAATTAATAGGTTTTACCAGAATTGTCATGCTAAGATACCGGGGAAAAAGGGTTTTCCTCGGTTCAAAAAGCATAGCCGTTCGGTTGAGTATAAACTAACAGGCTACAAACTATCTGATGATCGACGTAAAATCAAGTTCACTGATGGTTTTAAAGCAGGAGAATTTGATTTATGGTGTAGTCAAAAAACCTTAGTTTATTATTCAGAGCAACAGATTAAACGGGTAAGAGTTGTTAGACGTGCTGATGGTTATTATTGCCAGTTTTTGATTGACATAGAACGGAAAGAATACCATAAACCAACGGGACAAATAACAGGAATTGACTTAGGGTTAAAAGAGTTTTATACTGACGCTCAAGGTAATACTGTAGAGAATCCACGTTATTTAAGAAAGTCAGAAAAACGACTAAAAAAAGCACAACGACGATTATCCAAAAAGTTTCGTCAAGGAAAGAAACAGTCTAAAAACTATCACAAGCAACGGGTAAAAGTAGCTAAACTTAATCTT
>NZ_JAPZQJ010000105.1:0-12227 GCF_027530405.1 Microcystis sp. LE19-41.2A
CCAGTGGAGGAGTTTACCCCTTTAATAATTAATTTATCTCGCACAGAATTAATTGCCCACTTTTCTAATTAAAAGCATAACTCAATCCTTTGATGATACTGGATTTTAAAATTGGCTGATTAACCAGAGCAGTCAATTTTCTGGGCAAATTCGGGGATATTGAGGATCGTTCTGGAACCAGCATCAGCTTTTTTTGCTAATTTGTGGCCAATTAGCGGCAATTTAGCTCTGATCACCTGAGAATAGCTTTTCTAAAGCTTCCTTCAAGGTTGGTTCCATGACAATTTTATTTTGATAAGCAACTGTTACTCTAGCGATTGTCGGGACACTATTTTGGTCTGCCACTAGATACAAAGGTTCTACATAAAGCAGCGATTGTTCAATGGGAATAATTAATAGATGTCCTTGCAAAACTTTAGAACCGTCCCGATTCCAAAGGGAAATCTGTTGAGAAATATCTGGATCTTGGTTAATTAAAGCCTCAATTTGATTCGGCCCGTACACTAACCTTTGTTTAGGAAATTGATAGAGTAATAACTTACCATACTCTCTATCATCTGAACGTGCTGCCAACCAAGCGATTAAATTTTGCCGACTAGAGGGAGTATAGGGATGGAGGAGAATAAATTCTTCTTTGTCGGCATCGGGCAGTTTCATGATTAAATAATAGGGTGATACAGCCTGGGGTTCCGTACCGTAAATTTCTAGGGGAATTTCCCATTGATCCTCCCGATTATAAAATACTTGCGGATCGGTCATGTGATAGGTTAATAATCTTTCCGCTTGGGTACTAAATAAATCTTCGGGATAACGGATATGACTGCGGATAGTTTTCGGCATTTCTGCTAAAGATTTAAAGAGATGAGGAAAGATTTTACTCCACGTCTGAATAATTGGATCATTTTCATCGGCAACATAGAAATTCACCGTTCCATGATAGGCATCCACTACCACTTTGACCGAATTGCGAATATAGTTAAATTTATCTTTCCCCGGGTCAGAATAGGGATAGCGATCGCTGATAGTATAAGCATCAATAATCCAATGTAATTTACTACTACTATCGCCCACATCTGCCGCTACTAAATAGGGGTTGCGATCATAATTTAAAAAAGGGGCGATAGTTTGCACACGATTTTGGATATCACGACGCATTAATAAGCGAGTTTCGGGAGTAAAATCTTGGCTAAATAACATTTGCCAATCCCGCAGATAAAGGGCAAATAGCCAACGTCTCCACCCCGTCCCCACTAGGATTCCTCCCTTACCATCGTAGGTATTATAGACATTTCCATCCCCACTAGGAAAATCCAATTCTTCTACGGTGGTGGGAGTCATCACATAATTATTAGTTAATTCCCCGTAGTAAATGCGGGGTTTACCAATGGGAATACTATAATCAATTAATTCGCTAGAGGTTTGTAGGGCCCCTTCGTCTTTATTTGTGCCGATATCTTTGACAAAATAGTAGGGTAAACCCCCGGCAGCCACTAAATTAACCGGGGAAAGAGTGAACCCATAACCGTGGGTATAAACGAGATGTTTATTCACCCAAGTGTTAGCAGAAGTGGGAACCGCACTATAATCTAATTCTCTAGCGGCAATAATTGTCTGTTGTTTTTCAGATATTTGACGTTCTTCGATTTTTTCAGGCAATCCTACTCGTACCCGATAGCGATCGATATCAGCATCGGGGAATTTATAATATAAGCGAATTTGCTGTAATTGTCGGTTAGTTTCTAGCAGTGGTTTGGTGTCCCAAAGACGAATATTATCGATAGTTAGATGGTTTCTCTCTAAAACTTCGGCATTTAATTCGGCCTGTGGATCGAAAACTTGGGCATCAATTCTATCTAAGGAAAAAGCCGCTCTTGTGGATTGAATACTTCTTTCGATATAGGGTCTTTCTCTCACTAATTCATTCGGTTGTACGACAGTTCTTTGCAATAGTCCACTGATAATTGTGCCACTTATCCAAACAATTAAATAGAGAAATACAGGAACTAAGTAGGGGAAAAATACCAACTTTTTCTTAGGATTTTTGTATAACTTGCGACGGTCTTTTTTACCAAATAATGCTTTTTCTCCTAACCATATAGAGGTTATTCCTGCAATAATTCCCAGAATAATTTCAATAAATTGACCAACATGAACATCGATATAACCCGCACCATAAACTACCCCTTCCGGAGAATAAAGTAGCAGGTAACGCTGAATAATATGGTGTAATACTAGCAGCCCCATTAACCCACTCCACAGGGCGTATAAATGACGCAGTTGCGGACGGGAAAACCCCATAAATTTTCCCAGAGAAAGACTATCACCCGAAAAAAGATAGGTTAAAATAACAGCAAAAAGAGTATATATTCCCACACCAGTGAGCCATAATTCTAGTAACTGCCACAGGGGTAATTGAAAGATGTAAAAACCTAAATCATTCCCGTATTGAGGATCGTTAATATTGAAAGGAACACCATAAAAATATTTTAAAAAATTCGCCCACTGCCCAGCAATAATAAAAGATAGCATGACAGTGAATACTATAGATATTATTCGCAAAAAATACTCGGTTTTAATTAATAATCCCAAGACTAAAAAAGCGATAATTAACCCTTGCCACAAATTACTGGAAATATCAGTTAATACTTGCCTAATCCAAACTATTTGCAGAGGAGAATTGAGGGAAGAACTGAGGTTAGGGAGATTAAAATCTGGTGTCCAGAGACTGAGGGCTAGTTTACTGTAATACAATAACATTGACCCGATCCAAGCTCCAATTCCCGTTGCGATAATCAAAAGGCCGAGTAAATTAATACTAGGAGATTGAGGACTAAGAGGATAACTATCTTCCCGGGGTTTTTGCCAACGAAAACGCTGGGCTAAACGTAAATTAGTAAAAATAAAGAGTAGAGAAAGAATCGCACTTCCCCAACCTAATCCTAGTTGCCAAGATAATTGTTTCAGGAAAGTGTTTAAATAACCCATCTCGGTAAACCAGAGGCTATTGGCTACCACTAATACCCCCAACTGCCCGATCACAAGGCAGCCGAGAAACAGTAAAATAGGTTTAGCGATCGAGCTTCGGTTATGTCTGATCAGCATGGATAAAGTGATAAAAGAGAGTCTTCTTTCATTCTAGCGATTTTAGTTTCTCCCTGCTGCTTTTTCTTAATTTAAAGATAAACTTAAGAAACTATAGCCGGGTTAGGGCAATAATTTAGCTTAAAGTCAGCAATTTTCCCTAATTTTAGCGAGGATTAGCAGACTGGAGTATTTCTCGAAAAATCCTGCGTCGATAGGAAGGAGATTCATTGCTCATATTCCATAAAGTTTCGTAGAAAAAGAAAGAAACGCCAAAATTTTGTTGTCTCGATTTTTCCACTTGTTGAGTAATATTAACCATCGGAATCGGACGACCTTTTAAACCAGATAAAATCCCAATAGCCACGGGGATAGATTCTCTAGCTTGCTGTAATTCTGGTTGCGATAATTCCCAGTCAAAGGCGTTCATATCAGTTCGATACACTTGTATTATTAACTCATCAATCAAGTTTTTTTGTTGCCATTTTTGCCAATCTAAAAGATAGGATTCTAGGGAGAAAGTGTAGGGATTAGGAGATAGGGAAATAATCGCTGTAGGTTGGCGCTTTTTAATCATCTGGGCTAAACTATTCATATAGTCAGTAATTTTATCGGCCCGCCATTGAATCCATGCTTTATCTTGGTAATCTTGCGGGGGTAATTGTCCCGAATGTTCCCTTTGATAGAGTTTAATCGTGGTTTCATCATAGCCAAAATCGGTGGGATAACCAAAATGATCATCAAACTGAATTCCTTCTATATCGTAGTTAGTAATAATCTCGCTGACTAAATCCGTAATAAAGTTTTGTACTTGCGGATGTAAGGGATTTAACCACACCCGTTGATGCACTTTTCCTTCCCACCAAATCACACTTTTATCCTGTCTTTGGGTTAACCAATCGGGATGTCGTTTGGCTAATTCTGAATCCGCAGGAGCCATAAAACCAAATTCAAACCAGGGAATAATTCTTAATTTTTTCCGATGACCTTGGCTAATTATTTCCTCTAAAAAGTCGCGATTTTTTAAAGATTCATGGGGATCGATCGCTCGTCCCGTAACTTTTTCTGCTACCCTAGAAGGATAGAGTGTATAACCCCAATTCCAGACCGTGGGATAAATAGTGTTAAAGTTTAAATCGGCCAACCTATCAAGGGCATCTTTTAGGGTTTCCGGTTTAAATAATACCTCACTATCGATATTAGTTAACCAAACTCCACGAATTTCGGGTTTTTCTTGGGGTTGATTGGTCGATTGTGCCGGATAATTAAAGGTTATCGTCATGATACAAGCAAAGATAATTAAAAATATTACCCAGCTTATTTTTCCGTATCTTTGACTATAAATCACCAAACTATCGGCGAAATTATTAAAGGTTTTACTGATTCTATTCATAATGGGAAGTGGGGAAGTGGGGAAGTGGGGAGGTGGGGAGGTGGGGAGGTGGGGAGACCACTTCGTGCGCGTTGCGGGGGGAGGTGGGGAAATTGAACTACAACCCTAAAACCCCAAAACCCCAACCCCTAAAATCTATCTCCTGCCTGCTGCTGACTGCCTCCTGACTGATAAAATAACTAAATTATCTCTCTAAATTGCGAGGATCTAGGGCATCGCGTAAACCATCACCGAGTAAATTAAAAGCTAAAACGGTGAGAATAATTAACAAAGCAGCTGGCCAAATTAACCAGGGTTGTAGAACAATAATTGAGGCATTGGTAGCCAGAGAAAGCATATTTCCCCAACTAGGATCTGGTTGTTGAATTCCCAAACCAATTAAACTTAAAACCGATTCGGCCACGATAAAACCCGGCACGGCTAACGTAGCAGAAATAATGATATAACTGGCAGTTTGGGGCAGCACATGACGCAGAATAATATAAAGGGGTTTTGCTCCCATAGCTTTAGCGGCCTGAATAAATTCCTGTTCTTTCAGGGATAAAACTTGACCGCGAATTACCCGCGCTAATCCCGACCAACTGATAAAAGAAGTAATCAGGACGATTAATAAAAAGCGTTGGGTGCTGGTTAATCCTGCGGGTAAAACGGCTGCCAGAGCCACGAGTAAATATATGCCGGGGATAGTCATTAAAACTTCCACAAAACGCATTAAAATCGCATCTAACCAACCGCCAAAATAGCCAGAAACGCCACCAACAAATAAACCGATAGGGAAAGAAATTAAAATCCCCACCAAACCGATAAATAAACTAATTCTGCCTCCGAAAATCAGGCGACTAAAACTATCGCGTCCCGATTCGTCGGTTCCCAATATATTGATTCTACCATCGCCGATGACTCCGAACAGATGGAGATCAAAAGGGATACCAGGGAATAAAGTTACTTCATCCCATTTTGGTGGCAAAGGTAGGCGAATTTGACCAAAATTATAGGTTTCACCCTGAACCAAGAGACGCAGCGGCAATGGTTTGTTAAAATCTCTCATTAGCTTCCGCTCACCAGTTTCTATATTAATAGCACTTTGAGTGGTGGGATAGACGTGGGGGCCAATCCACTCACCCTTGTTACTTCCCGACTGCGAGCGCCAAAAGATTTGGGTGGGGGGTAGGAGAGACTGACCGGGTTGGGAGGAGTAGGGAGAGTAGGGAGCGACAAAATCCGCCGCCATTACGCTTAAATAGAAGATTAACAGTAAAACTGCTCCCCAACGGGCGAGAGGATTATCTTTGAGTTTGTGCCACCAGTCCATAGGCGATGAGGTCAATAGGAGAGTTAATCTTTATTTTGCTAGTTTGATTGCTACAATTTATCATACCAACAAAAAAGCTGTCTAATGTTTATCAATTCCCTTGTTTATGAGAAATCTTCTGTCTATCGTCAAGATTTTGAGACAGCGCAACCGTTTAAGCATTTGGTCATCGATAATTTTTTAGTTGGGGAGCAAGCGCAAATTTTGCTGGAAAATTTTCCCAGTTTTAATTCGCAAAAAGCCATTAGTGAGTTAGGAAAAGTTGGCGGTAAGGCGGTTAATGAGGATTTAATCGGTTTAGGGGGTGTTTATCAAGAGTTTGCCCGCCACGTTCAAGCTCAAGAGTTTTTAGAGTTAATTTCCGAATTAACCGGTGTTGATAATTTAATTCCAGACCCTAGTTTTTATGGGGGTGGAACCCACGAAAATTTACAGGGTCAAGAATTAGACCCTCACATTGATTTTAACCTCGATGAGCGTCATTGGTATCATCGCCGCTTGAATTTATTAATCTATTTAAATCCCCAATGGCAAGCAGATTGGGGAGGTAATCTAGAGTTACATTCCAATCCACGTCAACCGGAAGAAAATCAGATTAAATCTTTTGTACCTATCTTTAATCGTTGTCTTATTTTTGAAACCAATGAATATTCATGGCATGGATTTTCTCAGATTAATTTACCAGAAAATAAACGGCATTTATCGCGTAAATCTCTGTCTATCTATCTCTATACCAAAGAACGTCCAGACCAGGAATTATCACCATCTCATACAACTTTTTACATCCCGCGCCCGCTGCCAGAAAATATTCAACCCCATCAAGTTTTAAGCTCAGAAGATTACCAACAAATTAAAATTTTACTGAAAAGACGGGATGATTTAATTCGTTTTTATCAAGATAGAGAACTGAAAGAATCTCAGGATTTAGTTAGTTTAAAATCCCATATTAAACGCTATCTATCCCTCCAATATCCTCGCCTATGGAAAATTATTAAAAGTTTACTCCGTTGGCGAAAGTGACCTGAGAAAAAATCCCTACTTTCCCATCAGAGAGAGTAGGGAATAATCAAAAAAACTAACTGGGAACTTAGCCTAATAACTGGGTAGCACGCGCAGTTAAAGCATTGGCAGTCAAACCATTATAGGCCATAATTTCCCCGGCACTGGCGGTGGTTTCTCCCCGTTTCCAAGCGAAGACATCCCGACGCGCATTACTGCGTAACATAATTGGTTCTAACATGGCGCTTGTACCACCGGTTACTCCGATTAAAGCATCACCGGCAAAGAGACTGTCAAAACCAGCATCATCGAGGAAATTATTATCAGCTGCCGAGCTAGTTTCACTCATCACATCGCTAGGACGGTAGAGACGACGGGGATTAATTACCGAGACGATTTTTACACCGATTCCCGCTGCTTCTAACTGTTGTGCAGACTCAAAGACGGGTAATAAAGTCATATCACCAATGACGGCAAAAACAACTTTTTTACTGCCTTCCGATTCGTGGAGAATTACGCCGCCTTTTTCTAAAGCTTGACGGGTTTGCTCAAAAGTGGTTCGCACCGGTAAAGGCGATTTACTAGCGGTGATTGTAATGCCTTTATTGCTAGTTCCTAACGCCCATTCATAACAGACTTGAATACTGTTAGCATCGCAGGGAAAGAGAGGAAAAATATTGCCATTTCGCATCATAGCGGCGAAATAATTTTCAATCTCTGGGCGTTGGTGTGTCCAACCATTACGCCCTTGCTCTAAGGCTCCGGCGGTGAATAAAGTAATAGTAGAAGGGGTGGGACGACGTAACTCGGCCATCGCTTGGGTTACAGTCTGCCAAATCGGTAAACCATTGATAGCAAAAGACTCGTAGGAACACCATAAAGTCCGCGCTCCCAAGAGAGATAAACCGACGGCTAATCCAGCACAGGCATCCTCGCTTAAAGGCTCATAAACTTGACCGTTAGGTGCTTGGAAATAGGTATCATCGCTGGTGGGGTGAATAATCTTTAAACCGACGTTAATATTATTAATTCCCGAAGCGGCATTACCATCAGCATTAGTGACGACAAAATTGGGGTCAGCTTTACCCACAGCTACCACTAATTCCCCCATGGCAGTGGTGGCCACTTTTTTATCGCCACCCACAGTATATTCGGTCATGGGTAAGGTTCCTAAATCCGGCAGCGGGAAGACTTTTTCCGTTACCACTATTTCTGCTGCCGAACCCCCTCCAGAGCGCTCGAAATTAGTACGAACAATTGCCCAAGCTTCAGGGGGTAAAGCGCGTTCTTGTAAGGCAGCAACGATATAATCTTTTTCTAAAGAATCGCCTGGATAAAGATTATGGGAAGCCGCTCCCCGTTTGTGAACTCCCGCCCCTTTAAGTTGTTTAATAATGATAACGGTTAGTTTACCTCCTAAAGCTAATTGGGCGGCTTTATCCGTGGCCATTAACACCACTTTCATGAACTCCAGACGCTGGTTAAAAGAGAATTTGGTGCTATCTACATATTCCCCATTTTGATTAGCATCATCGAAGTCTTTGGCATTAATGAGAATCACTTCCTCGAAACCATTACCGCGCCAATAGGCTTCCATTTCGGCGTTAGTTTTCAGGGACACCATGCTATGGTGTTCTTGGGAATAGCCATTCCAAACTAAAATCGGCAGAAAATTGGTAATTTCTGGATAAGCAGTGTGAAAATGACCGAAACTACTCATAATATACGGTTCTCCTAAACCACCATCCCCGATAGTCACAGGGAAAAGGGTATTAGGGTGTAATTTGGCCGCCGCCATGGCGAAATGTTGGCCTTGGCCCAAAGGACCAGCCGGCCCGAGCAGTCCGGGGATTTGTCCGGAAAGATGCCCTAAAAGTCCGTGTTTTTCCCGAAAACGTTCTCCCAATTCCCTGACGTTGCTGATGCCCATGGCTTCGAGAGAGCGATCGAGAAAGACGTTACTATAAAAACCGGGGGCATGATGGCCCACTTCGGTGAAAATATTTTTTTGGCCTAACATCATCAAAGAGGCAATTACGTCGGCAGCGCTGGCAAAACCGCCGGGGTGTCCCGATTCTTTGGTAGCGGTGATTTGTAGGGTGAGGTAACGCAAAGCATCGGCGGCTAGGAGGGTTTGATAGATAGCATTCGGGTCATTAGCGGCAATAATAGCGGTTTTTCCCTCAGCGATAGCGGCTTTTCCTGCATATTTATCAAATTCGGGTAAGGAACCCCCAAAATATTTTATTCCTTGACAAAAATCGGGAATTGTGCTAGTAGCTGTCATAAAATTAATATACCCCTTTACATACAGGCAATCGTTAAAACTATCTTACAGTTAGCGGTAACTCTCGTTAGATGCGATATTACACGGGGTTTCCATAGGCGATCGACTATTTGTGCTACACTGATCGCCAATGTTAACGATAAAATTAATCCTATTGATCATGTTAAATAGCAACCAATTACAGGATTTAATCAGTAAATCCCTACGTTATCTATTAATTATCGGCACTATTGCCCCCCTAACTTCCTTAGAGGCTCGCCCAGTCCAAGCCACTCCTCCGAGTAGTCCTACACCCTCTAAAGAGGCGATTGCTCCTATCCCCGCAGAAAGCAAAGAGTACACCCTAGGAGAAGGAGATAAAGTCCGCGTCACCGTCTACCAAGTCGCGGATTTAAGCGGCGATTTCCTTGTTTTAGCCGATGGAACCCTGACTTTACCTCTGATTGGTAGCGTCAAAGTGGAGGGAATGACCGTCACCGAAGCCGGCCAAACCTTGGCCAAGCGTTACACCACCTATCTCAAACGTCCCGTGGTTACTGTTAGCATTCTCACTCCCCGGCCTCTGCAAATCGCCATCGCGGGGGAAGTCAATCGTCCGGGTACTTATACAATTAACCCCGAACAAAGCCAAAAAACGCCCCTATTGACCGAAATAATCCGGCAAGCGGGGGGAGTGACTACGGTGGCCGATATTGGTCAAGTTCAAATCCGACGCAACCTCAAGGGACAAGAACAGCTAATTCAAGCCAATCTCTGGCAATTAATCCAAAAAGGCGATAAAACCCAAGATGTTAGCCTTAGAGATGGTGATAGCATCGTTATTCCCACTAAAACGACCCTTAGCGTCGGGGAAGTCAATCAATTAGCTGATGCCAATTTTGGACTAGATAGCGATCGAGAAATTAATGTTACTGTGGTGGGAGAAGTTTATCGTCCGGGGTCCCATCGTATTGTCCCCAATCAAGTTAACACCGTCACCACAGAGAATAATCGGGGAATTCGACGACAACCGGCCCGACTAACCCAAGCTATCCAAGAAGCGGGAGGTATCAAACCCCTCGCTGATATCCGACAGGTGCAAGTGCTGCGTTATACCCGTGACGGTTCCCAGCAGAAAATCCCCGTAGATCTCTGGAGTTTGCTCGATAAAGGCGATATGACCGCTGATATCATCCTCCAAGAAGGGGATACGGTGATTATCCCCACCGCTACTGAAATCTCGGCCAAGGAATCGGAAACCCTAGCATCGGCCAGTTTTGCCCCCAAAACCATTAACGTGAAAGTGGTCGGGGAGGTGAAAAAACCGGGGACAATTGAAGTTCCTCCCAATACCCCTCTCAATCAGGCAATTTTAACCGCAGGAGACTTTGATAAGCGTCGCGCCAATCAGTCCACAGTGGAATTAATTCGTCTCAATCCTAACGGGACTGTCACCAAAAACTCAATTAACATCGATTTTTCCCAGGGTATCAACGAGAAAACTAACCCGATTCTCCGCAATAATGATGTGGTTGTGGTTCATCGTAGCGGTCTGGCCTCTGCCACCGACACCCTCGGCACGGTTTTAAGTCCCTTTACCGGTCTGACAGGCCTCTTCAACGGATTTTTAAATCTTTTCCGTTAAAAAAGTTCACTTTACCCCGATGTCATTAGCCCAGTAATCGAGCTAATAATAGATATAGAAACGGCAAAAAGTCGTGAGCAGTCACGGCTTTTCTGCTCAATAGACTCAGGAAAGAAAACTATGATTTTTCTCCTTACTCTAGCCCTCATCGCCCTGTCGATTAGCTATAATGTTCAAGGCGAAATAATTAGCCTCAGTACCCGCTTATTAGGTCTTTTTTGTGGCTTGTTAAGTTTGTTCTTTACACCCCTACTGGTAAAGGTTTTTATCCTTGTCACTTTAGTCCTCTTTAGCTGAGATTTTAAACCCTAAACCCGACTAAAACCCTAAGCATACATAACCCATCAAAAAAACTGTTATGCAAAAACGCTATCTCGGTCAGACTAATATAGAAATTACTCCCCTTCTTGTGGGTACTTGGCAAGCAGGAAAAAAGATGTGGGCAGGTATTGAAGATGAGGAAAGTATTAAGGCTATTCGTGCAGCTTTTGAGGCAGGAATTACCACTGTAGATACAGCCGAAATCTACGGGGAAGGTCACTCAGAATTGATTGTCGCTCAAGCTTTAGCCGATATGCGAGAACAGGTAATTTATGCCACCAAAGTCTTTGCTAATCACCTCAAATATGAGCAAGTTATCGCAGCTTGCGAGCGCTCTTTAAAAAACCTCCAAACTGATTATATAGATATTTACCAAATTCATTGGCCTAGTGGTTCATGGAACACGGAAATAGTGCCTATTTCTGAAACTATGGCCGCTCTTAATTATCTAAAGGCACAGGGAAAAATTCGCGCTATAGGGGTTTCCAATTTCTCCCGCTCTCAACTGGAAGAAGCCAGTCAATACGGCAGAATTGAGAGTATTCAACCTCCCTATTCTCTGTTTTGGCGCTCGGTAGAAAAGGAAATTATGCCCTATTGTATAGAAAATAATATTTCTATTCTCGCCTATTCTCCCCTTGCCCAAGGTTTATTAACAGGAAAATTTAGAAATGGTTATCAGTTGGCAGCGGAAGACCATAGAATTAAAAATAAACTCTTTCATGGCGAAAACTTTCAGAGGGTACAAGCGGCTTTAAATCAATTAGAACCGATTGCTGACCGCTATAATTGTTCCCTAGCTCAATTATCTCTTGCTTGGTTAATTAAGCAACCCCAAACTAATGCAATTGCTGGGGTAAGAAATGCTGCTCAAGCAGTTAATAACGCTCAGGCAATGACAATTAATTTAACCCCAGAAGACCTAAAATTAATTGATAATATTGGTAAACAGGTAACTGATTTCTTGGATGATAATCCCGTGCTGTGGGATTTCTAAAAATTATGCAGCAGTTATCCTAAGGGTGAGATAGAAGTTTTGGTGGGTGCATCTCAACATTTGCAGAAATACCGACAATCAGCAATTATCAGTGACTCTTAAATTGGTACAAAAATATGAACAATCGCGTCTAAGCATCCCACCGAAAAACTAATGCGCTCCGGGGTTTGGGGGCGGCGCCACGACCCCAACGGGGTAGGGTTGATTCATGAA
>NZ_JAPZQJ010000447.1:0-15377 GCF_027530405.1 Microcystis sp. LE19-41.2A
ATTTTCGATAATATCATCGGGTAATTTTGAGAGATTGGCCAGGGTTCTTTTTTTGACTTGTTCTCCTTCTCGGTAGGACTCTCGAAGAAGAACGGCGGGGGGGGAATTACGGTTAGGAACTTTTTCTATATACATGACCACTATTTTAGCAAATGGAGAGAATTCTTGTCCATTAAGAAATGTTACAAATTACATGGGTACATTAAGAAAAGTTAAGGGGGTGCATCCATTGATGGATAAGGGTTTTCAGCTATTATGGTATATATGTATGGGGGAAGTTCAGCTATACAAGGGCTAGAGCAACTTTTGATTTCAACGACTAGGGTGCGGAATGTGGGTCATAAGCAAAAATTATCACACAAAGTCGAGAAGAGCCATTTCCCTTCATCCTCGATGCTCTATCTGCACTGAATACAATTTAATTTGGTATTACCATAGAAAGCCGTCCTTTTAGGACGGGGTTTTCAACCCAAATTTCCGATAAATCAAGAAGGATTCTCAAGGGACTCCCGCCACTGAACATTCAGGCGATTCAGGGCAGCACTACAGGTACTTTCAAGATTTTCTAGGTAAAAGCGGACTTGACCTTGTTCATCAAAGACAGATGCCTCGTAAACAATCATCTGAGCATCGCTTCTGACAACTCGAAAAGCTACCCGTAGCCTGCCTGTTAGGGGCGAACTACCATAGCGGATGACTCTGCCTAACTTGGAAGGCAAAGCACTACTGTCCTGATAGAGCCGAGACCACACTAAAGCCATTTGTGGGATAGTATCCATAAAGCCTGGGTCGAACAGCCAAGGGGGGACGGCAGTGGAAGAATCTTGCCTTACCCAAGCTGAAGGCTGGCTCGGCTTCACCCAAGCATCAATTCCCTGTTCGTCAACCGCTACAATCTCACTCATCAGTTGAAATCGCTTGCCGTGAAATAGATACTCTAGATAAGCAAATTGAGGATCTAGACTCCTGCCTGATTTGAGCTTGACGGGATGAAGAGAGGGAGGAGCTTCTATCTCTGGGCGCAGAATAACAAGAGCGCGATATAGTGGCATCCTGGTCTCAGGATCTAGGATTTCGGCAGTTACCTGCAAGGTCGTTGCATCCGCGTGACTAGAAGAACGGGCGACGAAGAGAACTTTACGGCTCCCTTCGACGGCCATGGATACTCCCCGCAAGACCCTCAGATCAACGATTTCACAAACTTGCCAGTCGGGCCAGGCAGCTTGGGTAAATTCAGCAATCCATTCCAAGGCCCCGGTTGTCGGCAAAACAGCTTTGCCATCCAAGCAGTGATCTTCAAGATAGGGATCTGCCTCTAGAGAAAAGATGTGTTCCAGAGTCACTTTACTGTCAGGTTGCAGTTGAGGGACAGTAGAAATGAAGGGAAAAGGACGGTTAGCGGGAAGGAGAGCGAGTTTTCCGGCCTCAGCTTCATGGGTTTCCCACGGAGCTTCCCCGGCAATTACTTCTGCTGTTCCCTTATCTCCATAACTCAATTCTTCCTGGAAAAAGCGGCGACCACCGACTAGAGAAATTGGGATTACTCCCCGTTCCCGAAACTGACGCTTCACTTCTTCAGAGGCCATGCCCTTAGTATCCCAGGGTCCCCAATTGATGGCGACTACGCGGGTATTCAACCAGCGCTGGTCAAGCTGCCAGGCCAGACGATTCAAAATTTCATTGGCAGATGCGTAGTCAGATTGCCCACGATTACCGTAGCGACCGGCAACTGAACTGAAGAAAACCAGCCACTTCAAAGACTCTGGACGCAGATAGCGGCTGAGGATCAAGGCACTATCCACTTTCGTATCAAAGACCCGCTCAAAGGAAGCCAGTTCTTTATCGACAATCAATTTGTCCTCAATAATTCCCGCCCCGTGGATGGCAGCATCCAACCGTCCGTAGCGGGAGTAAATGCCTTCAATAACGGCAGCAAAAGCCTGCTCATCCTTCACATCTGCTACTATATACTCCACCTTTGCCCCTGCTTGTCGGAATCGTGCCAAATTAGCCCGAATTTCCCGCTCCCTCAAGATTAACTGGATGTGGCGCTCGATCTCAACGGGGGTGGGCAACTTACCTTGGCAACGAGCCTGAGCCAGGAGGAATTGACGCAAGCCAGTTACATCCTCAATATGGGCTGTTGCTTCGTTCTCTAGAGGAGCCCGTCCCACCAAAATCATCGTCAGGCCAAAGGAGGCTAAATCGCTGGTTATTTCCGCAGTAATGCCGCGAGCGCCGCCTGTAATTAAAACGACCCAATCAGGAGTGGGTGTAAATTTGGCAACAGTCGATCGGGATGAGAAAGGAGCCAGCTGGGTGCGGAAAGTGGTGCGTTGTCCTTGGGGATAGCCAACTTCGATGCGCCCCCCAGGTAATAACAGTTCTGAGACGAGGCATTCTGCCAGCACCCTTGGGGAAAGGTGGGGATCGAGATCTACTGCCTTGGCATGGAGGTTAGGCCACTCAGCCCCTAGGGTTTTCAACAGCCCGTTGCCACAACCAGCAATTGGCAAACTCGTCCCCCAGTTACCATCCCTGCCAAACTGTCCTCCCAAACAGGAAGCCATCAGAACCCGGCCTGGCTGTTGCCCTTTGCGGAGGTCGTCAGCACACAACTGGAGCAGGGAAAACAAGCTCTTAGCCTGTATTTGCGTATATTGCCGCCACCCAGATAGGGTAGTTGGCTCAGCCGCTTGGCTTAAAGCAGCCAAATGGACAATCCCGGCGATCAGCCCATGTTTTTCCCGTTCCCTGCTGACTGCCTCAGCTAAAGCCTTTGGTGTTTGCAAACTAGCTCGCTCAATCAGTGCTACCGCCAGCCCTCTTTGCCGCAGAGACTCTGCCAAGTAGGGAGCAACGCTAAGTTCGTCTTCAGTAATAAGAAAAAGCCCTTGGGGAAGCGGCCACTGACCGGTAGGTAGGGGGTCTGCCTGTGCTTGCATCAGGTAACGTGGAATCGATTCCCCCTGGGCTAGAACTTTCCCAAGCTTTTTGAGGGTTCCACTGTCCCAGACGGTGAGAGGCATAAGACTTGTTGAACAATGCCGTTCAGGGATTTAACCTTGGTCAAATTTTCCATCTGGGACTGCATACCTTCAGCGACAGCAGCGGGCAAACTTTTCTGTATTGCTCCCAAAATTTCCACTCGCTTGATCGAGTCAATTCCTAGTTCTGCTTCCAAATCCTGATCCAAGCCCAACATATCAATTGGGTAGCCAGTGCGTTCACTGACTAATTGCAAGAGAGTTTTGGTCACACTCTCCCGTTCCAGCAGCACAGAGGGGACAACGGCATCGGCAGCAGTGGGCAGATTGGGAGATGCGGCTGCTGGCTGGGGCTTGAGCACAGGCTCTTGCTGCTCAATTGTGGGACTAACCGATGTGGGACTAACGGATATCTGAGGCGGTGCAGCGGGTCGGGAAGGGGGTGGGGAAATTCGGGGGGGTACTGGCGGCGAAGCAGGGGACAGGTTAGCACTTCCCCCTCCATTGGAGCCAAGGGAAAGTACAGGTTGGGCTGCCGGCAGGCTCCGCTCTGGCATAGCCACCGATCTTGAAGGAGTCATTCCTTCTACCTGACTGGCTTGGAGAAATTGCAGCATTACCTTTTCCTGAAGAGTCAAAAACTGACGCATGGTCTGCTGGTAAGCTTGATAGGCTTGTAAAGCCACCGAGCCAGCAACTGAGGGTTCTTGGCTAGTAGAATAAGTCTGTGGAGTTGCTGGTTGGGAGAGCGGGGGAAAATTTTGTTCAGACATTGTTCGCTGGATTTTGGGTTGCGGATTTGAATTAGTAGGAACTATGGGGTTTAACCCGGTGAGTTGGGAAGGGGAATGGGCATGAGGGGCAGGACTAGGCGGCTTGACTGGCTCAAATCGCTCTATCCCTAAGTCTGGCTTCGCCTCGGTGTTACCGTTTTGCCCTTTTTTGTCTTGTCTGCCTAGGATAGACGTTGCCCAGGACAGGGGGGGGAGCTTGCCGCTATAACTATTGGTAGCTCCTAATGACCTGACACCACCACCGTTAACCAGCCAAGTGGTGGGTGCTAATTGAGAGGGGCTCGTTAGCTCTGCCAGTCGAGATAATTGCAGCTGCTGGACTTGGCGTCCGACAAACAGAGAAAGGAGTTGCACCTCTAGCCCTCTGGTAATTAGAGTCCCTAAGCCCAGCAGAAAGCCTCGCAGTCCTCCCCCTTGCCCATCTAAAGATACGCAAGTATGCTCTTTGTCTCCTAAAATTTGACCGACGAACTTGGTCAGGATGCTTTTTGGACCGACTTCAATAAAGGTGCGAGCGCCAGCTTCATATAAAGCCTGAATTTGACTGACGAACTCTACTGGACGGAGAGCCTGTTGGCTTAACTGGCCACGGATGCCATCGGCATCTGAAGGGTAAGGAAGGGCTGTAGCGTTAGCATAGACAGGAAACTGGGGGGACTCAAAGCAGCCAGAATTTAACTGACGGGTCAACTCTTCCTGAACCTCTGCCAGCAAGGGCGAGTGAAAAGCTCCGGCCACAGGCAGCTTTCTAGCGGTAATGCCGTCCGCGTTCAAACTGTTGATTGCTTGTTCGATCGCTGCTTGTGGTCCGGAAATGACGGACTGAAGGGGAGCATTGTGATTGGCTACCACAACTCCTGGAAAACTGTCAAGATATTGTGCCAATTCCTCGCGGGTGATTTGCACGGCAGCCATAGCTCCCTCAACCCCCTGACAAGCTTGGGACATAATCTGGCCTCTAAGGGCAGAAAGATTGAGAAATTGAGCTTGGGATAGCACACCAGCAGCGTAGAGGGCTGTATATTCGCCATAACTGTGTCCTGCTGCCAAATCTGCCTTAATGCCCAGATTGGCCAGCAAGGCTAGATAGCCCGATTCCACGGCTCCTAGAGCGGGTTGAGCTACTTGAGTCTGTTTAAGCTGTTGTTCATTGCTAATTTCGGCCGCTTCTGAATAGGCACTGGGGGGATAGATATACTGACTCAGCAATTTTGGGAAGTGATGGCCCAGATGGCTGTCGGCAAATTCCAAAGCTTGGCGCATCTCTTGCCGATAGAGAGCAACTTCCCTGGCCATGCCGGGATATTGCGCCCCCTGCCCCGGAAAGAGAAAAGCAGTGAGAGCTTTTGTCCCAGTGGGGGTGTGGCCTTCGGAGAACTGAATCTCAGGGGGCAGGGGACTGGCAGAATCCCCTGCCAGATAACTAAGGGACCGGGCCAAGCTGGCGATTAACTCTGACAAATTACTGGTCACGATGGCTAGGGTTGCTCCCCTGCCTAGGTGGTTTGTCGCTGTTAAAGCGCAACTGTAGGCCAGATATCCGAGTTGCGGTTTTGCTCCTCCTTGCAAAGCTGTCAGCAGAAACCGCACTTTTGGCAATAATTCTTGGCGATTCTCGGCGGCCAAGATCACCAATTCCCAAGGCCAGTCATCTCCTCCCAGGGCTGGTCTCTGAACTGCTCCCCCATACTCCTCGAGAATGGCATGAAAATTCGTCCCCCCAAAGCCAAAAGCACTGACCCCTCCCCGGCGAGGTTGGTTGGGATTAGTCAGCCAGGGATGATTGTCTTTTAAGAGATAGACCGGGCTTTCTGGATCCACAATCGGGTCTAAGGGGGTGTCAACCCCAAAGTGAGCGGGTAGAACTTGGTGATGTAGGGAGAGGGCTACTTTTATTAGTCCAACGACTCCAGCGGCGCTTTTAGTATGTCCGAGCAAGGTTTTAATGGAGCCAATAGCGCAGGATTTTTGCCCTGCCCCGGAGGCTTGTAGAGAACTGGTAATTGTTTCTAATTCTGCTCGATCGCCGGCCACCGTCCCCGTGCCGTGGGCTTCATAGAGTCCCAGGCTAGCGGGAGAAAATCCCGCTTTTTCGTAAGCTCTCTGTAGCGCTCGCTTTTGTCCTGCCGGCAGGGGAGCAGTTAAACCCAAGGCCTTACCGTCGCTGGAACCAGCGACCGCTTTGATAACTGCATAAATTCGGTCTCCATCCCGTTCCGCATCTGCCAGACGCTTGAGAACAACGATGGCAATACCTTCGCTGATGACAATCCCGTCGGCAGCTTTATCGAAGGAGCGGGGTTGACCTTGGGCAGAGAGGGCATGGGTCTTGCTAAAGCAAAAATAAGCAAAAGGGCTTTGCCCTGTGTCAATGCCCCCTGCAATACAGAGATTGCTTCGTCCCGTTTCCAATTCCGTCACTGCTAGGTCAATAGCAGCCAAGGAAGAAGCACAGGCCGCATCAACAGTGAAGTTAGAGCCTCCACAGTTAAAACGGTTGGCAACCCTGCCAGCTGCCACATTCAACAGTAAACCTGGAAAAGTTTCTTCCGTCCATTCTGGTAGACGATCCCAGATCTGTGGGGAGGGATTTTCAACCACCCTCGGCACTTCTGCTCGGGCTGCATACTGCCCGCCCAGATCTCCTATCCCTCCGCCCGCACCCAAGATGACTGAGGTACGTTCTCGATCGAAATCTCCTCCCCCGTAACCCGCATCTTCTAAGGCTCTTCGCACAGCCTCCAAAGTCAATAGCTGTAGTGGTTCGATGGACTTGAGAGATACGGGAGGAATCCCAAAGCGCAGAGGATCGAAGGGAACCTCATCGATGAAACCACCCCATTTGGAATAGACCTTATCTCGTGTTTGTGGGTCAGCATCGTAGTACAAACGCCAGTCCCAACGGTGAGCGGGAATTTCGCCAATAGCTTTTACCCGGGAGAGGATGTTTTTCCAAAAAGTCTCCGGTGCGTCTGCTTTAGGAACGAGGGTCGCCATGCCAACGATAGCAATATCTGAGGGTGGGGTTGGAGTGGGTACTTTCTTTTCACCTGCTGGAGAAAGAGAAGTCAAGAGTTGGCCGCTGCCTTCAGCTACTTCTTGATGCAAGCTGCTGACACTGATCACTTGATGGCGCATGGTTGCCACCTGACCGATCATGTACATCCCTTCGCTAACCTGTTGCTCTTGGTTGACTGAGACTATTTGCCCTGTCTCATCGCGCCGCAAACCTTTGGTAGCTATGCGTAACCGTCCTAGAGTCAGGTCTTCCAAAACGTTCTTAATTTCTTCGGCAGAACTGCCCCGGGCTGCCATTTGCCGGCGGGTGTCGTAGAATTCGCGGGCAAATGGGGTGACAGCGCAACGGCTGGCATGGCCCGGTCCGGTTTCTAAGTTGATGGTCGATTGGCAACTGAGGGCTTGGGCTTGAAACTCTGGCAGGATTGCTCCACAAGCCACTGCTTCCTCCGTAAAGAGGTAGGCACTGCCCATTAACACGCCAATTTTCATGCCCCTTACTGCCAAAGGAGTGGCCATGGCACTGATCATAGCGGCCGAGAGAGCGTCATGAATCCCACCGGCGAAGATGGCGTGAATTTGCTGCTCTGCTCCAGCTGGTACTTTCTCTAACAGGGTAGCGATCATGCTTTCCCAGAGGACAAAACTGCTCAGTGGCCCCACGTGTCCTCCGCATTCTCGCCCTTCAAAAATAAACCGCCGCGCCCCCTGTTCGAGGAACATTTTCAGGAGTGCTGGCACGGGAACATGGAGGTAGGTGGCAATTCCTTGGGCTTCCAACCTCGCTGCCTGATCTGGCCTGCCCCCGGCAATCAAGGCAAAAGGCGGCTTAATTTTCTGGACTTCTTGCAGTTGTTCTTCCCTAATTGCCTGTGGAACAAAGCCAAGGATACCAATGCCCCAAGGTAGCTCTCCTAGAAGGGCTTGGGTTTTCTGCAACAGTTCCCCGACCTGTTTTCCCCGCATCAGAGCCAAAGCTAAGAGGGGCAGTCCGCCTGAGCGAGCAACTGCATGGGCAAATTCTGCCGTATCGCTGACTCTAGTCATTGGCCCCTGGACAATAGGATATTTGGTGCCGTGGGAAACTGCCAAGGGAGTTTCCGCTTGTAGAGGTTTTAGCTCCTGGGCTGTCTGCACCTGTTCCTGACTGCCCTTGAGCAGGGCTTGCAAAAATTTACCCGTGGTCTGGTAACGCTTGCGAAAATCTGCCGCTAACCCGCTTGCTTGTCCCATTGGCCAAGCTTGAGTAGCAGGATTTTCCCAGCCAATTAGGGAGGTGGCTCGTTGCCGCCAGATCTGGCCAGAAACTGAGGGTTCTTCTTGAATCTCTATCTGTGCTGCCATTTCTTGCAACTTGGCAACGGCAGCAAAACCGGGACGAGACAAGACACGACAAGCCCGCCCCAACCTCTCACCGATGGCGATCGCTTCTTGCCCGTTTAAGTAACGTAAGTATTCCTGCCATTCTCCAGGCAGAGGAGATTCGGGCATCAGCCATAATTGATCGTCTAAGACAACGCCTGCTGCACCGGCAGCCCGACAGGCTGCCGCGGTATGAATACCGATTCCTCCTTGTACATAGATGGGTAGGGAGGAGGTTTTCAATAATTTCTGAGTGAGAATAAAAGCGGGATCTTCTCCTACCCAACCGCCACTTTCCTGTCCTTTGGCTACCAATCCAGCTAAGAAAGGAAACAGAGAAGCTAAGAGAGCCAGTTGATTGGCATCGGTTATTTCCAGCAAAATTAGGCGATTTTCCCCAGAAAGAAGCTGTAATTTCTCTCTGAGCGTTTCAGCAGTTGCCTCTTGCCAGCCACTGAGAATCAACCAGTGAGATTCTAGTTCCAGTCTAGCCAAAAGTTGGCCGCTCTGCTCGATCTGTGTTAAGTTCAGTCTCAGTCCGGCTGCTCCAGGAGCATTTTTTAAAGCTAAAACCTGCTCTAGATTACTAATTGCTCGCTCTAGATTTTCTGGTTGACAAAATTCTCGATCGAGTATCCCGATTCCCCCAGCCCGAATGCTGGCGATGGCTAAACCAGGGTGTTCTAGCTCAATGGGACTCAGAGAAAAGCAGTTGAATTTATCCATCATAACCTCTAATTTTGATTAATTTAACCATCTTGACAAGCCTGTAATTGCTGGATGATAGCTGTTTGCTCTTGTTCTAGGTTGCGACCGATAAAAACCGCTTGCGTTGGCATTTTTCCGCAGATATCGGGGGCCACAACCTGAAAATCAAAACGACCGCAAATAAAATTAAACAGACAGGATGTTGCTCTATCATCTAAATTGAGAATTCCTTTGGCACGGTAAACTTTTGGGGAAAGTTCTCCGAGAAATTGCTTGAATTTATCCAAGTTCACCAATCGTTCTGTCTGATAAGAAAAAGAGGAAAAATCTTGATGGCTGTCGCGGAAACCATGAGCAGATTTGGTTACTTGAGTTTCCAGTAGCTTTGATTGCCTTCTGTAAAGATTAGCTCCTAGGGCGAACAATAATTTGGGATCGATATTGCTGTGAGTAGTTTTAAATAAGGGGGCTCTTTGATTCAATTGACGGAGATGGCTTTCGACTCGCTCAATTTCTAGTTCTGTCACTAAATCTGTCTTATTCAAGATCAGAAAATCTGCCGCCCTTACCTGCTCGTTGAGCACTTCTTCTTCGGCTGCCAACCGCAAAAACTCTGAAGCATCTACTAAGGTGATTACTGAATCTAGGACGACATCGAGATAGTGGAGGCGCTGGATCAGGGGAAAGGGATTTGCCAGTCCAGTGGTTTCTATGACTATTAAATCGGGCTTTATTTGTTCTTGAATTTCCCGAAAGGCGTTGTGTAAAGAGAAGATGTCAACACTACAGCAGACGCAACCACTGTTCAATTCTACTACTTTATCTATATTTTCAAATCCTGATACTACTTTACCATCAATTCCCAAGTCGCCAATTTCATTCATGATAATCGCCACGCGCTTCTCTTGAAAGACTTTTTCCAGGGAATTTCTTAAAAGTGTAGTTTTGCCACTTCCTAAAAAGCCAGCGATTGCGTTGCAAGGTGTTTTAAGCATAAACCAATTTTCCTAAATATCTAAGGTTATTAATAGTCAAAAATCACCTCTAGAAAGTTCAGTTTTTCATGGCTACTATCTCCAACCAAAGTCGGGGAATTTCTTTGATTTGTAGATTGTTTAAAGTAACTCCCGCCGCTTCTTGCAAAGCTTCACTAGCTATCTCTACCGGATAGCCACTTAGGGCGACTTCAGCAAACCCTGCATAGGCACCAATGGTTTCCAAACTTTGCTGTGTCAGCATAACAGTACGCTGCTTATCCTGAATAATCTCTAAATGGTGACTATTGAGCAAATCCCGCCATTGAAGTGGAGAGAACCATTCATTGCCGAAAGCTCGATTCCCCTTGCCTCGCTTTCTGCGGATGCCTTCTTGACCAGCTTGCTGCAATTGGAGTAATTTCTCGGAGACAATAGCTAAGGCTTCTTTCATCCATTCAGTATAGACCGATTCTGTTCCCTCGGGATAGGTGCCGATAAAAAAGCAAGAATTAAAGGCAAAAATTCCGCCAGGACGCAAGACTCGACTGATCCTTTGGATTAATTTCTCTTTGTCGGGAAGTAAATGGATGGCATTGCCCATCAGGACGAGATCCATGCTTGCCGGTTCTAAGTCAAAATCATCAGCGCTACCGACTTTTAGCAGCACAGCACTTTGCCCGGATTTTAAAGCTGAATTAAGTGCGTCATGGTCTTGAACGAGCATCTTTTTTTCTTTAAATAATTCCCGCGCAATCTCGAGAGATTCTGTGGAAATATCTATGCCAACAATCCCTACCTCTGGTTTGATTTCTAGGAGCAATTCACTGAGAGTTCCTGTACCGCAAGCAAGATCGAGAACCTGGCTGACATTTTCTAAGGGCAAACTGTGTAGAAATTCTCGGTTTGCTTCTAGGTATTCGGGTTGCAGGGAAAATGGTTCATAAGAAGTAATGACTGGCATATAACAATTCCTTGTCTTGGTTTTATTTTAAATTTTGGGACATAATCCTTCTAAGAAGGGAACTTCAAAGCATTTTTCGTGCATCACGGGACCATGCCCGAAATAACCGTCTTCTCCAAACAATTCTCCATGATCTGCGGTGACAATAATGTGAGTGTTAGCAGGACATTTACGAAATAGCTCACCTAGCAAACCATCGACATACTCAACACAACGAATTTGCTGTTTGTGTAGCTGCTCCATTTCTGCTGAATTGAAAAATGACTTTTCGGCTTTTTTTTCTGTCTCGGTTTCAGTTTGCAGCAGATCGTCCATTCTCTTAAAAACTCCATGCACTCCAGATATATGGGGCAGTTCATCCTCTTCCAGCATATAAGGATAGTGGGTTTCTCCTAAGTTAAAAAAGTAAAACTGAGGTTGTTCGTCGGGAAATTCTACTTCCTCAACCATTTTGGCAAATTCATTGTGAGTGGGCATTAGTCGATAGTCATCAAAGTACTTATTAATACTCGTAAATTGGTTGAGAACAGGTAGAGAAACTCGGCCAATAGTTTTATAACCTTGGTTTTTTAAGACTTTCGGTAAGGAGAGTTGGGGAATAAAGGTTTTAAAGGACAAGTCTGGGATTCCTAAACGATCTACCCATTTAGCAAATTCTTGTTTATAAACTTCAGAGGCAAACACGCCTCGAGGACTTTTGTGAGGAACCATGCCCATCAACATAGCATAGTGGGAAGGGGATGTCCAAGAAGCATAGCTATACCGGCGTTCAGCCTTACCCAGCCGATCCATATTGGGAGTTGATGCCGCAGAGTAGCTGTCATGACGGCAGCTATCCATAACAATATAGATGAGATGGTTAATCATGTGTATCTATATACAAAATGTTCCCCACCAATGTAGTTAAAAAATCCCGCAATGTCAAGAGATAACGGTTAGGCTTACCCTAAGCCTAACCTATTTAGTCGATTGTTGCTTAACAACTGAGATGGCAAATTCTCCTCAAATATGCCTGAATTCTGGGTAGGCAACTTACATCACATAAAGTTCATTTTGTTAATAATTGTTAAGATGCGATGACATTGTTAATCTTGGGTATTGCATTACTCGGAAAAGAAGCGGTATAATCGGAAGGGAAATATTTGATGTGGAGGAATCCTTCAATGTCGTTTACGCCGCAAGTCAAGCGAGTTACCAAGCCTACTCAAAAAAGCTCATCAATTAAAACAGCGTCTCAACTAATGAAGGAAAAGCGCTATGATGAAGCTCGGGAGGCTTTTGAAGAAATCCTTGAAAAAGACCCAGGCTCTAAGCAAGCTCATCTTGGTATAGGCAGCATCTGTTTAAAACAAAAAGATTATGAAGGAGCTTTGATCCACTTCGGGTCGGCGAGGAGAATTGACCCAATGATGGCTAAAGCTGCTCTTGCCGTTGGCAATGTTTACTACAAGCAAAATGAACTGGACTCGGCCATTGAAGCTTTTAAAGATGCCCTTAATATCGACCCTACTACCCCTGCTGGTTATCTGGGGATGGGGAGGGTTTTATTAAAGCAAAAGAAATACCCTCAAGCTAAAGAGCAAGTTCAAAAAGCACTGGTCTTTAACCCTCAGTTAACTCCAGGGCGCTTGCTCATGTCTCAGATTTACCAAGAACAAGGAAATACAAAGGCAGCAATTGATGAAATCGAGTCTGCACTGAGGATGAATCCAACAGCTTGGAGTGCTTATCAAGCCCTAGGAAATATCTACCTAAAACAAAAACAATATAACCTCGCCCGCAAAAATTTTGAAGATGCTCAGCAATTAAATCCTAAAATTCCTGTGGTTGCCAAAATGGGTTATATAGAGGCTTTAATTGCCAGCAATGCTCTCAATGAAGCAGCCGAGATTTTACGGGAGCTGCCGAACAAAAAACCCATAGAAGCCAAAAAACAAAAATTATGGGGGGATCTTTATACTCGTCAAGGATTTACGAAAGAAGCTGCAGAAGCCTATCGAGCAGCCAATTTACTGGCGGCAGAACAAGGAGAGGTCGCCAGCGAACTTTCCACTTTGGATATGCTGATAGAAGAAGATGACGATAAATTAGGATAAATCCTCGAGACCTACAAAGAAAAAGCAACTCAGCAAATTGCCCAAACCCAACTTCGTAAAAATCCCTAAATCCCCAGACAGTATAGTCTTTAAAGACTATAATGTTAGTTCCAGTAAAAAAGCCAAATAATGTTTCGTGATTTTCAGAGAGCTTCTCTCAAAAAACAACAGATATTGATAGCTATTATCGTTACTTTATCTGTCTTTATAGCCGTGTTTCTAGCAATTCATGCCTCGCTCCAGCTTCAGCAGCAGTCTATAGCGGTAAGCGCTTGAGTGAGATACAAACCAAGCTTTGCCTAGCATGGTTTATAGCTCGTGACACTGTACCTCATACGACTGCACACCGCTATAGTAATCTTCTCCCATCCCAACTGCCGTGGCAGATTTTCCTAGCGTCCCTTGTGGCTATTCTTGTAGGAGGATTTACTTTTGCTTTGGAATTAATAACAATTAATCAAATGGAGCGGGGTTTCAATCAGATTCAGCTTGAGTTGAGGGCATTAGGGAGTGGAGATTTTAATCCTTCCACTCATCTAGAGTCACTAGCTTTGCCCAAAGAGATGAGGGAAGTAGGGAGCTATTTCCCTCATCTGAAGTTAGCTCTCTCAACAAGCTTGAGCGAGCTACAACAAAAACTTGAGGAGCAAGGAACAATCCGAGAAAGCTTGCAAGCTGAACTGACGGGACTTGAGAATAATCTTGCAGAGCAGAAGCTCGCCAAGGAAGGTTTGCAATCTCGACTAAGTCGGATACAACAAGCACTTGAAGAGGCTCTCGAAGAAAATCAAGCACTAGCAAGAAAAGTGAGTCAAAAGAGAGCAGAAGTCGAGCAACCCGAAGGGGAAGTCGGAGATTTTATCGCTCAGATGCAAGGCGAATTTCAACAGGCACCTAAGTCGGTTGCTTCTCTGACTTCCAGTTCCCTAGAAGAGATTGTCCAGTATAAGGAGGAGCTTGAATATCGCATTACTTGGCTGCGGACGCTACTTGAAGATGCAGAAAAAGAACTCAAACTAATTTGTATTACCTATGAATTATAAAAACAAGTTTAATTTTTTCATACTTCAGAAAGTCCATAAAGATTGAAGTTTATAATTAAAAACTAGAATCTTGAAGAGGAGAATTAACAATGAAGACCCTTGTGCCGATTTCTTGGTATTCCGATCCCGAGATTTTCAAGAAAGAGCAAATAGTTCTCTTTCAAAACCTTTGGAACTTTGTCGGATTGACCACCGACTTAGAAAATCATAATGATTATATTGCTAAAGATCTAGGAGGACAAGCTATTTTTGTCCAGAATTTTCGTGGAGAATTGCGAGCGTTTGATAATATCTGTTCCCATCGTTTTAGTAAGATTCATCAAGAGGATAAAGGCAATAGGCCAGTTAGGTGTCCCTACCACGGATGGATTTATGACAGTGCTGGCATCCCGATTAACATTCCCTTACAGTCCCGCTTCGATTTTTCCGATTGTACACCGGAATCTTTTCAATTGAAACAATGGTTAGTTGATACTTGTGGCTCCTTTGTTTTTGTGAAAAAAAATGATGATGGTCTGACCCTCAAAGAGTATTTAGGAGGGATGTATAGTCGGTTATTAGATTTTTCAGAGTCAATGGGTGAGAAAGTTGACTGTCAAGAAATGATCATTAAAGCCAACTGGAAAATTATCGTTGAAAATACTTTAGATAGCTACCACATCTGGGATGTCCATCCCAACTCTCTTGGCAAGTATGGAGCAGTTGACGGGTATTATTGGAATGACGACTTCCATTCGACTTACCTCAGTAAAGCCAAAAAGCTAGATGCAAAAGTCAAAAAGTTTACCACAGCTTTTGCAGATCGAAAACTGAAGATAGATGGCTATCAGCACTATTTGATTTTCCCACTTTTAACCTTGTCCACTCTGTTTGGGATGTCTTTAAATATGCACGTTTTCACGCCTCTTAGTTCTACAGAAACCAAAGTTACCAACTATACCTTTATGGGAAAACTTGATAATGCCAGTCTGGAGAAAATTCTATTTGATATGAGTAGCAAAGCCTCAGCTAACTTAGTTACTCAAGTTTGGGATGAAGACAAACCTGTCTGCGAATCAGTCCAGCTAGGAATGGTTTCAATCGATAACTCAAGGGATTATAAACAAGGAATTCTTAGCAGTGACGAGCGCCGCCTTCATACTTTTCAACAACCTTATCTTAAGCTCATGAATTTGGTGCCATCCGCTGCCTGAAAAATCTGACATCTTCCCACGTCATAATTTTGATTTGGCGTGGGTTTCTTGCTCTTGAATTCGATTTTGAACGTTTTTGGCACAGTTTAAGATCAAACCCACATTCCGCACCCTCAACTGTCACATAAGCTGTCCCCCTCCAGAGACTTGAGTAAAAATACTTAGCTGGTCAAGGTTTTCTCGGTGGCCGCTAGGGGGGTCTTGAGACCCCTAATTATGAAAAAATAGGAATTGTTGG
>NZ_JAPZQJ010000335.1:0-18787 GCF_027530405.1 Microcystis sp. LE19-41.2A
TTGGCCGCAGGGCTTGCGGTGTCAGTCTGTAGAGCGACCATAAGACCAGAACAGAGTAAATCTGTTAAGGCAGGTGCGAAAAATCCTTCGGGAAAGAAGCAGAAACCCAAATCGTGAGGTTTGGGAATCGCCGTCCGTTTACGGCGGCGAGGATGTCAACAAATATTTGTGTCCCGACGAACAGGAAGGAGCGGCGACGGAATTGGTCGGCCGGGCGCTATCGGGTCGGATCGTCCTCCCCTGTTTCGCATGGGCCGAAATCGCTTCGGTTTTGCGGAAAAAAATCAGGAGTGGTCTGCTAACGGAAGGGGAGGCGGGTCAACTCTATAGTGCCTTCGGGGAATTACCGATCGATTATGTCGATGGGGAAGATATTCGAGAGAGGGCGTGGGAGATGGCCCGGATGTACGGTTTACTGACGTTGTACGATGCGGTTTTTCTAGCCGTGGCCGAGAGAGAGAGAGCCAATTACAAAGACGGCCGACACGGTATTCTTGAAGGCTCTCGTTCCTAGACCGTCCTATGTGTTCGTTCTGGGTGGGGAGAATGAACGCGATGGCTAAAAGACGGTCGGAATGGACAGAAGACGAACTCGATGAAATGTTAGCTTCTGCGGGGCGCGGGGTAGAAGCGATCTCGCGTAGCGAGCGCTTTGCGATCGAGGTGGAGGTGATTCAATCCTCGCGACCGTTGAGCAAGGAGGAGGTCAGGGACAGGGAGCGGTTAGAGCGGGCGGTAGAACGGGCTTTCTACCAGGCCGGTTCCGCCCTGCAAGAACTGCGAGATCGACGGTTGTACCGGGACGGGTACGACTCCTGCGAGGATTATTGTCGGGGGCGATTCGGTCACAGTCGTCAGAAGGCCAACTATTTAATTACGGGGGCGGCGATCTACCGAACCCTGAGTGCCGCTAACTGCCCGCTCCTACCATCGAGCGAGTATCAGGTGCGCCCCCTGGCCGTCCTTGCCCCGCAACAACAACCCACCGTCTGGAATGAGGCCGTAGCGGAAGCTGGGGGCAGAACACCCGACCACCGAATCGTTCGCGAGACGGTGGGTAAATACCGGGACAAAGGGAAAGCGAATGTTTTCGAGGTGGGGGAAGTGGTCGGTATCCTTGCCAAAGATAACCCGCGCCTGAAAGGGAAAAACAACTGTTGGGCGATCGTTACTGCCGTTCACCCGCGCTCCTGCGATCTGCGACTTCACGATGGGGCGATCGATCTGGTTAAAATCGAGTACCTCAAGGAGTTGGGCTACACCGAAGGGGACTGTCAGACGGTGCGGCGATTATGCGAACGCAAAGCGCTCGCTACGCGAGATCGATTGTCGAGACTGAGGGAACGCGAGGACTTGGAAGATGCCGCCGTCGCCTTCTTAGGAATCTTGGGGAGATTACAGCGACCGTACCTGAGTGCGTTAGAAGAGGAAATGCTGACCATGCTAGAGAAGTATTACGGGGTAGTGACCGATTGATTTTCGTCCTTGATGGACTCGAATCGTTGGATCGAGGGTGAGATAACTGTTCAGCACGATATGGTGTTTAAAGCGATAACGCTCTTTTATCACTATAGGGAGGTTAGAATTAAGAAAAAGCCCTGAAAGCGAGAAGTGGTATATGGTTAAGCCTCGACCCGCCGTGCCGACGGCGAAATTTATGTTTTCAGATCGGTGTCAAGTGAACGCCTGATATCTACCCTTGATGAGAACGAACTGTTCTTTGGGAATCCTCCGGACTGTAGCCAATATCACCAAAAAAGCGGAATGAACGAACCAAATTAAAGGTTTCTAAATCAAATTGAGTTAGCGTTACGTCCTCCAGTAAGGCTGTCGCATCAAGGTTGAGTCTATTGTATTCTCGTTGCAAATAAGCATCACCAGGTTCCAGGGAAAGATCTGAAAAAAAATCAAGTATTTTCATTTCTTTTAGTTTTTTCTCATTGTCCTTTAACTCTTTCTCCTTGCTCTTTATTTCTTCTGCTTGAACTGTTTGATTTTTCTCCTCCAATTCTTTGAATCTCTTGAGACCTTGCTTTAATGTCTCGAACTTCTCAAACTCGAGGTCTAATTTTTCAAACACTTCCCGTATTAAATCAGGATAACGTGCTGACAGGGCAAGAACAGACAAAATAACTCTTGCTTGTTCATCACTTTTTTTTCCCATTTTGCTGGCGTGAAACTCACTGATTCTGAATATCTTGTAAATGTTCACTAATCGCTTAATTTTTCTGGGCGAGAGTTCAATTTGTTGACAGCATTTTAGCAATTCATCAAATTCTGTCTCAGTAAACTTGAGTGTGTCCAGGGTCAGCTTTGCTATTTGATCCGGTTGAGTAGAGACTGATTTGTCATTATTTGTTGTCTTAGTAACACCTATTTCAGTCCCTTGAGAGCTATTAGTGGATGTCTCTTTACTGGTAGCTTTGTTTTCTTCACGTTTACGCTCCACTTCCATTTGCTTGTCCAAGTAATTGAATAATGCTGAGTGAGCGATAGAACGTACCCGGTAAGGAATCTGAATAATTTTTTCCAGATAATCTATACCAGAGGGACTGCCTCTGGGAATCAGTACGTCTTTATAATACTTTTCTAAAGCACGGGTGATGTAACGCTCATCAATGGCAAGAACAGCAATGAAGAGAGGTGTTTTAACCAAAAGCTGGACAGCTTCTAGAACTTCGACAACACGATGAGGGGGGCAGCGGTCAAGATCATCAATGTAGATAAAGACGCGGGCTGAACCCCTAGGAAAGACTTTTTTGAGGTTTTCTAATTTGGTTTTAAATTCGGCTTCACTTTTCGGGGGTAATAGACTTATACTGAGTTTCCAAATATCTTCTTTAATTTGGTGCATTAACCCCAAATGTTTTTCGTAGCTATTGTCTTCTATGCGAGAACGAACAAAACTGCTTAATTTACCATATTGCTCTTGAGGTAATTTTGCTTCAGTTTCTGCGATCGCTTGTTCTATTTCTAAGGTTTCTTGTTCAAGTTGTATCTGATAAATTTCTAGATTATTTTTAACTCGAATGAATTGTTGAGTTTGCTGAGACAAACTTTTCAAAACTGGATCATTTTCTGTTCTCTCTTGTAATAATTTTTCAGGTTGTTTGGTTTTATATTCTTGGAGTTGTTCTTTGTAGTCTGTTAAGACAGATTCGACTTTTATGTACCATTTTTGACCAGATATAAGCAGTTTTTGTGCAACACCAATCGCAGGAACAAGTGGAATGATTAAACTGGCAATTTGTGCCCCGATATTTACTTGGGGAATTTTATCTACAATAATCGGTATTGCTACACTAGCTAACCCTAACATAACAAAACCAGTGATTAACCCAGAATTTTTTAAAAACCATTGTGTAAAGGCTTTATGAGTTAGATTAATTGTTCTAGTTTTACCATCGACATCTTGTTGAATTTTTCCTGATTCGAGAATCTGGCTAACTTTTGTTAATACGTCATCAAATTGTTTAGTATCTATATTTTGTTTTTCAAGTTCCTCCTTTATTTGACTGGAGATTATTTCAAAAACTGTTTCTCCTGCTTTTCCTAATCGGTTAATTAAAATGGTTTTCGCAATATCTAAACTTGAGTGAATCGCTTGTTGAACATTACTTTTTAGGTATTTTTCTCTTCCTTCATAGTCTGTTTCAATTTGAACAATTTTGTCTTTTATCTTATCTATCTGTTTTTGATTTTCGGATTTTTGTTGCTCAATTAAACTAAGTTTGGCTTGTTGACTTTCCTTTCTTTCTTGAAATTGTTTTTCAACTTTGCCGTATTGCTCCCATAAGAGTTCTTTCCATAGAATGCTGTCTGCTGTTGATAATGGGGGATCTTTCAGTAGGGCAAGTTTTTGTTGGGGTAGCACCCGATCTAAGAAATAGGCACGATCTTCTTCATTGGTTTCATAAAGAAATGACCAATAGAATCCTGTTTCGCGGAGAGCTTTGGCACGTGATGGCTCATTGTCAGAGTCTTCAGCGAGGACTCTGGCAAGTTTCTGTTCAAGCGATATCTGGCGATCTAATTCCAGAAAGATGGTTTGCATCAGACTAGCCCAAAGGTTATACTTAGCAAAAGTCCAGGCATCAAATTTGATTTGATAGATATGCCCAACATAGGGAAAAGCTTTTTTCTCTTCCGTACTCCATGCCTGTTCTTCCGTTAGGGATAAGCTACGAATTTCATTCATTCTCTGCTGCATCAGATTCATAATGAAAGACTTTCCGCTTCCCCATCCTCCCAAAATTCCTACTGCTAATGGTGGCTTCAAATCCCGCAGAAGCAACATATCAGCTAAGGCATTAGTCTCATTTTTAATACTAAGGAGATCGTCTCCTTCTTCCGAATCATTCAATAGCTTTTGACCACGAAGATTACTCTCTATTATTGGAATTGGATATCCAATATTTTTTATAAGATCTTTTGGCCAATTGAATGTCTTTAGTAGATCATCTACTAAATCGTGGTTAGTGATTGAATTCTTGATTTGCTTAACTGAATTCAAGCCCTGTAATAAAGCATCCGTAAGAACGCCATGAGTAGAGGTTTCTCCAGCATAACTATAATTAGCAGCAATAAAGCAACGATCATATTTTACTTCACTACTTGCTTGGGAAAACAAATCAATAAATAAATTACTGAAATCACTGTCTAGCCAAACAATTTGTTGTTTAACAGGACTTTTTTCAAGTTGATCGTGTAAACATTTCAGCGAAATACTTCTTGATTTAGGTTTAGGTGTAGGTTCAGACTGAGATTCGGTTAAAGGATCAGGGAAATCAGTCAGTAACAGGTCACCTTTTTGAGTTTCTTTTTCTTCTGCTCCATAGATTCCAGCACCATTACCAGAGAAGTAAAATAGTGCCGTTTCCGTATCTCCATCTTGAGGATTAAAGAGTTGCTCTATCAAAATTTTTAATTTATCAGGCTCATAAGGGTTTTTATGATCTTTATCTTGTTCTTTAAATTGATTGAGCAACACTTGGACTTCGTCAAATCGACCAAATGTTCGCAGTAACTGAGCGATATCCTCAGCATCTTTGAGAGAATGTTGTGGGCAAAAAATACTTCCTTTGTATTGATTGACTCCAATAACTAATGCTTTTCTTTTCATGATCTAAGCCAATTTATAAGTTAAATAACTTGAAACTGAAAATTTTATTCGCTTGTAACTGATTTAGATAAAGGAGCGATCGTCTCCATATCGGGTTTCAGATTTGCGCTCGCATCTTGCCCTCCGAAGAAGCGAGCGCACGGCTTCAAGGTTAGATCCTCAATACATCAATTGCAGCGACCATTTCTCCAGCTTGCCCGTATCCAGCCGTTGCAGGTCTTTGACCCGTAAGGACCAGTTGCCTTGAATCTGTTGCCCGACCAAGGCTTCTAGGGCAGGAGTAGATGTCCGGTCGTAGGTCATCCTCAGATCGTCTTTACTGCCCCCTGACATATTATGTAGGGTGACACTCTGACCAGAGGGAGCCACAATTTCCACCAGTAAGTCGCCAATGTAAGTGTGGGGGATGACTACCCCTACAGAGATATCCTTGAGGGTTCCTGACTGGGCAATTGCGATGGCGCTGCTGATTCCTGTGGGAGTATTGTCCGGAATTGACAGGTTCGGACTCACTTCACCTCGGGCAACTTGCCCCGCTGACTCGTACTCAATTTCGATGTTCCAGCGATTGAGCCGGCCGATGTCACGGGAGGCCAAATCTCGCACGTTCAAGAGCCAATATCCCGCAATCAATTCGCCGTTCAAAGCCGACAATGCAGTCGTGGAGCTTGAACTGTAGGTCTGTTGTAAATCTCGACGAGAGCCACCGGCGCGGTCGTGGAGCAGGACTTTCTTGCCAGACGGGGACTGCAACTCCACTTGCAGGTCGCCAATGTAGGTGTGGGTGATGTCTACGCCGACAGACAGGCTTTTGACTTTACCAGCTTGGCTGATGGCGATCGCACTGCTAATTCCTTCGCGCTTGTTATCGGGAATGAGCAGGTCAGCAGTGACCTTTCCCGTCACCACGTTGGAGGGGACTAGCGAACCCACCTTGAGGCGAATCACCTCACCGGGTTCTGAGATATCGGCAAGAGCCAGCCCTGAATCAGAGCTATCCCAGCCCCGGGTCGAAGGGGTTGTGGCGTAAGACAAGGCCACGCCATCCACTCGTTTAAACAGATCGGTGCTATCTCCTTGGTTGCGATTGCTTTCGAGATCCAGATGCCCGTCTGCTTGAAGCAAGCCACATTGGTAGTGGCGCTCGCGGGTTCCCCCCTGCCACTCGTTCGACCCCAGAGTATCGCAGTGATAGACCGCCAGTCCGCTATCGGGGAGGTAGGCATCTAGGCCGCGTTGAGTGCGGTTTTCGATGATGAAGTATTCATTAGCCCGATGGGTTTCATATTTCATCAGGGTGCCGTAGTCCCCCTGTTTGGACTCATAGACACCGGGAGAGTTCAAGCGGACTTGGCGATCACACCACCCGACCAGATCTCGCAAGTAGCCGCAGATGGAAGCGGGGGTGCGGCCGTTGTTGAGGTGGTTGCCAGCGGACATCAGGCAGTAATACCCCATGCCAGCACTCTTCTCAAAATCGCCATCCCGAGAGCCGTAGTCGTATAAGTCTGGGAAGCGGCAGAGGAGGTGGCCACTTTCATGGCAAAAGGTGCCGATGCTCAGGTCAACTCGCTGGCGGCCTAAGCTCTGGATCGTGTAGTAGCGAACTTTGATGCCGTTGTAGGTCAGGTTCAGTTCTGAGTTATGGGGCCAGAGGTTGCCTTCATAAACGGTGCGCCCGGCATACATGAAGCTCAGTGCATCGACGATGCCTTCACCGCGAGAGTCAAATTGAGACAGATCGATACCCAGTTGGTTGACCACTTTATCGAGGGCTTCCCGACAGAGGAGGTTCTGGACGTAGTAGCGTTGGTTCTGGCTCAGTTTAATCGGCCCCACCACCACATTCGAGTAGTCCAATTTGCCGTTGGACATCAGGTGGTAGTATTCGCGCACCGAGCAGAAGTTGCCATTTTCTCGATAGTTGGGGGCGTTTAACATCGCCTCCACGTCGGCGGCGGTAACTGCACTGGTGAGGTCGGCAAATTCAACCAGCACCGTTAAGCCGCGAATGTGTCCCTCACTGACGCGCCGCCCTTCCAGCAGCCCATTGTTAGGTCCGAGAGTCCTGGCCACGTTAGCAGCCGCACCGGGTTGTGGCGGTCGCAGGTCGGCATAGCGCCCTTCAAACTTGTCGTTGCGAATAGTTTCCGCTTCTTTCAGTCCCCGCCGGATGTCTGAGGGCGGGCGCTTGGAGATGGGAACGCCGCTGGAGGCAAATCGCCCACTCAGTAAGACGGCATAGCAGTAGAGTCCGCGCTCTGGATCGTAAACGGCGGTGTAACCATCCTTGGTTTCATAACGGGCATAGAATTCATCCCCGAAGACGACCAGTTCCACGTCGGGTCCATTGTCTTGTTGGAAGATTAGGGTTTCTCCAAATATGGCACTCATAATTTACTCCTTGTGTTGAGTTTAAATTTTCTCGAAAATCCAAAATCCAAAACGCCATGAGAATCACGATTGAGAAGGCAAGTCGGTATGAGACGGTCTCAGTTGGGTGTAACGCCGGGCAAATTTCTCCCGCCGGATGGGTTCAGCTTCCTCGAGGTGCGGCTGTAGTTCAGGTGGGGGCGCTTCCAGGATGGGAATGCCACTGGAAGCAAATTCACCCTCGCACAAGATGGCGTAGCCATATTGCCCCAGTTTGTCGTCGTAGATGACGGTATAACCGTCCTTGGTTTCGCGACGGGAATAGAACTCGTCACCGAAGACCACTAGCTCGACTTCAGGACCGTTTTCCTGGGGGAAGGTTAAGGTTTCTCCAAAGATGGCACTCATGGTTGACTCCTGATTTGAATGAGCGCGGATATCTTCTGAACCTGAAAGGGAGTTTCGCTCCCGTCGCTCAATTCAGCCACGATAGGGATTGCTAGAAGATATGCGTCCCCGCTTGACGCTGACTTGGTAATAATCGGTTGCGGGAATGTTTTTCAGGTCAAAGGTTTGACCATTTCTGACTCGCCAAACGCGGTAATTTGAGAAACTAAGAGGCTTATTTCGCTCGCAGACTTCCGGTTGGTGGTCGCCGAGAATTAAATAAGCTGAACCGTCCCGCTCGTTGGCCATGACCTGAGCCATCCCTTGTTGATTAATTACCAAGGACGTTCCTTCATCGATGCCGATGGCTAGGGCGCGAGGGGTGATACCATCTCTGAGCAAGCGAGCCACAAAGGCCATCGCTCGACCCATGCGATCATCCTGGTAGAAGTGGGTATCGACAATGGTTCCCTTGAGCGCCCGCCATTGGAATAAGTTGTCAGTAAAGAGGATATCTTCATAAGGATCGGCCAGGGCATCATCAGAGATAACGGCATCCGAGCAAGCATTGAAAATCCACTCCCCCTGAATCATCGCCCCCGCGCTAGTTCCCCCGATCGCACCGCCTCTGGCCTGAACTGACTCAATGGCAGCTTCAATCGCCGTTCCTTTAAAGTTGCGGGCATATTTGCATTGATCGCCCCCAGCGAGAAAGACGACTTCGGCCTTCTCGATCGCCTGAGCGATCTGGGGCTGTTCAGCTTCTTGGCGGGCGGGATTGGTAAAGACATAAGTTTCGATGGAGTCTAATCCTTGCAGCCGCTGTTGGGGGTCGAGCAAGAGGGAATGATATTTGAGGTAATCGTTTTTAATGTCAGGTTGTTTTTTTGACCGATCCCAGGCTTCCTGATCTTCGTCCGTCAGAAAGCGAAGCACGACTAGATCGACAGTTTTTGAGCAGTCCTGACAGCCTCGAACCTGGTCGATCGCCCATTGGATGGCTCGATCAACATCCGTCCCGCCGCCACCCAGGTCGTAAACCGGACCGACCAATGGCGGATTCACATCTTGACTATTGCCATTTGATTGATGCCAGACTTCAGCCCGGGCGGGGGCCGGGAAAAGCAGCAGCAGGCAACAGAAAACAACAGCCAAGGACATCAATTTTGATTTGGCGGGGAAAAGCTCTAGTACAGGTATCTTCATGGAAAGTTGACCTCCTCCTCAATCTAGGTTTAGGGACTTTCTTAAAGCCAAAAGTCAGGTTTAGAACAGGAGCGTCCATCCCTGCTTCTGAGCTTGTTCCTTGGTATAGGAAACCCCATGAACTTTGATGCTCCGAGCATTTAGCAGCGTGATGATGCCTCCCTCGTTGGACAGTTGTGCGTCCGCCCCGCTCAGTGGTACCGTCACGATGCCCCCTGCTTTGAGGCGGATGTCTTGTAAGCGAGACTTGCGTTTCTGCTTGTCTGCCAATGCCCAGCCTTTGAGATCGACAGCATCTGGCGAAACATTGATCAGTGTCACCGACTCCTTGCCTGGATCTGCTCCCAGGGGATTCACCAGTGCCGCTAGAATCCTCACGGCTGCCTCAACTGGAACCTCTGTAATCGCATCGCCCGTGCGATCATCGGTATGGAAAGATTGGGACTGGAACGCAAGAAAGATGCCGATCCATTGGTTGCGCGAGGGGAAATGAATCAGCAGTGCGCCATCCTGATAAACGCCGTTATCCTTTTGGAATCTGCCCACACTGCCCTGATTCATGTGGAGGTCGTGAATACCGCTGCCGGGGACAAAATCAAAGTATTGGTCGGGGTTTGTCGGTTCCGGCCCCCAAGAGGCTCCGAAGGCGTACAAAATCGCATCTTCAGCTTGAATAGCCCGCTGAAGGTACAAGTCAATCAACTCTTTCAAGTCATTGCCAGGTCCGGGAACGTCCGGGGGCAGTGGCTTCATGTCTTCGGGACGGAACAAATTCCCGCGAATAAAATCCAGAGCCACACCTCCGGGTTGGCTTTCCAGTTTGTGGAATCCTAAACTGAAGTTCGCTAACTGATTTAAGATTGGGTGTTGAAAGGCATCATTGACTAGATACAGCAAATCCGAAGGGCTTTCTTGGGATTTGACGTTGATGGCGATGCGGTGTTTTTTCTGCCCATCGCTTACCAAAACCTGATAATGGGGCGAAGAATCGGTCTGGGGATCGATTTTGCGTTCCAAAGCCCGACATTTTAATACTCCATAGGTTGCTAGAGACATTTTTTCAATACCTCCTTTTGAGATAATCAGCACTAGGACTCAATCACTGAACCTGAATATTGACTGTGAACTGCTCAATTCCTCTAGTCTCAGGTTCCCATGAACGCCGCCGCCTGAGTTGAATCTGAGCCGTTCCAGTGGACTTCGCCCTAAAATGGAAGGTCCGCGTACCCCCACCGCCTGTACCAGATCCGGGTGCTACCGAGTAATCTGAACCGGGGAACTCGACAAGCTGATTGTCAACTCCGCTGATTTCCCAATGATAGCCGGTAGTGGGGTTTTCTGGGAGACGGATGGCAATTAAATCGCCCGCCTGCACCTCGAATGTTTTCCCCTGATCGCTGTCTAAAATTACAATTTCCGACATACCAGAATTCCTTCCTAATGAATTGTCACTATTACAGGCTGCATGGGCCGGGTTAGCTACGAGACAGATTAAGATCATCCCCAGGGTCAAAGCTATCCAGCGTACAGCAGTGAGGTTTAAATTGCTCAAATCCTTGAAAGTAGATTCGCGTTGAAACATGGAAGTTTTGAGTTAGAAATGAGGTTGGGAAACAGGTTAGATAAGCTTTATCACCCCTGCTCCTCCGAAAACAGTCGCATTTAATCAGATTTCCCTATCTCCTCAAGATAGAGTTTTGAGATAGCCTACGGTTCATTTTCCACTTGACGAATCGTCCAGAAATCGTCAGCTAGGTTATCGTCCAACAGATAAGCATAGGGGATGGTAAAGTAGCCTTGCATTCCCCAGTCTTTCCCCCAGGAGTTGCGGACGATAAACCGCCGTTGGCTATCATCATAACCGACGGCTAACACGGCATGACCCCCCAATAATTGTTCATTGGGAGACGGCATGGGGACGCGACCTGTTTGTTTCACCTCTTGACTTTCAAAGCTCTCGTAAACACTGAACCCAAAGACGAAGGGATAGCCGGATGCTAAACATCCCTTCATCTGATTGAGGTTTCGCACTAGCCGGCTGTAAAGAATTGCTTGGTGTTTGGCCGCGACTTCATAACATTTTGGGGTAGGTTTTTTAATAAACCTGACCTGATAATCAGGATCGTAGGGCCAGATGCCCTCAGGTCCCGGATGCTGTTTGGTTTTTTCCTCTGGACAAGCGCCTTGCTTGCCAACGCTTTTAATGCCATCACGAATCATGGCGCCGCTATCTTCGTTCACAGTCCCTTCCATGACCCGTTCGTTGTAGTAAATAAACAAGCGGGAAGGGGTAAAAATATCCGTCAATTTCTGCTTCATTTGATCGAACTCAAGGGCACTAGCAATGGCATTGGCGGTACAACTGCCCAACTGTTCTTGATCGTAGATGTGGGGACAATTAGGGCGGAGATCGACCTTGGCTGGTAAAGCTCTCAGTGCCGTAACGGGTGCAGCGTAAAGCAGATCTCGATGATCTGGTAAGTCAGGAACCCATCCATAACGTTTGTTTGTGCGTGTCATTTTTTCAACTCCTGTTTAATCTAAAAAAGATGTGAACTTTCTACTTTGTGGCATGGACATCTCAGAAGTACGATCGCTTCTTTCCTGTTTCAAAAACTGCGATCGCATTGTTGTCAAGTTGAGTAGCTCAAGGGAATTTCACCTCCTGTTGGATTTTAGCGATCGCGTATTGCCTTTTCAAAAAGCGATCGCCTTCCTCAATAAGCTCAGAAACATTTTCGAGAACGTCCGATCAAACTTGCGATAGCTGTTAGAGCAACAGCGCCACAGAGAACTGGTACAAGTTGCGGTGACGATGCTCCAAGTAGTACCAAGATTGCCAGTATCAAGGCACCAATGCCTGCACCCGCCACAATAACCCGCAGCTTGCTGCAAATATTGGGCTGACACTGAATGACCCAGGTTAAGGCGATCACAGCTAGGAAGACTGCAATCACTGCGACAGTTACCCAATTGGTCATTATGCCGAGGGCAACGATGAAAATTGTCAGTGAGACGGCACAGATGATAGCTAATGTTCGGCAGAGCCGTACTTTCTGCCAGTCTCCAGTCGGTGATGCTTCAACCTGGCTAGAATCGCCACCGAGCGCGTCAACCCGATTAGCAATCTGTTCAACATAACGGTTGAAAACAGGGAACCAACGGTTATTTTCGGGGATGGACTGCTGAACCCAGCGGAGATTGGATAATATGCGTTCTTCCGGTCCGAGCATTTCCTCTTTCGTCCGAACCGGAATCGTAAGCTGGAATGTGCCAAGGATGCGCCGCCATTTCCTTGAATGTTCTACAATCGCCAGGTTTTCCGACGGCGAGTCTTGCAGACGTGGCTCAATCGGAAGTTCTTTGCCTGTACTCGTCACTTGCCGGACAACTACCGTGAAAACCTCGTCTCGCCTTACTGTTGGGGGTAAATCGATTGACAGCAACCCGGCTAAATTGGTGTCCGATCCGGGTGGAATGGGTATATAGGTGATGCCATCCGTCGGGCAACGCAGAGTATGATCGTCGATCCGAATCAATCGGTGTGATCTGTACATCTGCACGGCCATTTCCAGGATATGGGTGACGCTGACACTTGGCAGATAGAGGGTTGCAAGGCTTCCGACTGGGGTGTTTCCCCAGTCAATCATCAATTCGTCCGGGATCTCATCAGGACCAAGATTTGCCCGTGTCGGTCGGATGTCAAAGGTATTGGGGATGCGGCGGGATGCGAGGTTGCCAGGATTTGGGGATTCAACGATCATGAGATTCCGCTGGGCGAGTTTGTCAGAGGATCCTGGAGTCGCATTGGGTGGAATCGGATCGGGATCAAAGGCAATTTCGGCAACGAGACACTGGTGCTTGTTGCGGATATGTTCATAGATTGTTTTACGATCCGCTGCTGGATAGGGTCCATCCATCGGTGATGCTTGGAACGGAAACTGAGGTTGGGAGGACTGGTTGATGTCTAACCAGCAACCGAAGTAGTTGTAACTCTCTGCCCCTGTTGTGTCGGGTTGAAGCGTCTGCACATTCGCTGGGTCAGGTTGGTCGTTCAGGGTCTTGGTTGGATCCGATGAATCAATTCGTGGTGCGGCAAAGCAGGGAATACTGATTACCTCGCCGCCCGCAATTCCTCCCTGAATTCCAAGGAGCGGGATGATCGTGCCGGCTTTTCCGCCGCGACGGTAGGTCGTTGACTGGTTGTATTCCAATGAGGTCGTCGAGGCTGGGAAAAGTCGAAAGAATACCCGCACGTCTTTCGCCTCTTTGATTTTCGATCGATAGTGTACCCGAGCGATCGCAAAGTTAAAAACAGGCGTCAGCGTCCCGTTGACTTTAACTTTTTCGGAGAGTTCTAGTTTGGATGTCTGCTGATCGATGGAGATATCGTCAAAGGTCTGTCCACCAGTGGTGCCATTGTTCAAGTTGGCAATCACTTGCTCGATGAAGTCCGGAGCCTGATCGGGCGCGTTCCCCATGGTCTTGCCAAACTGCGACTCGCCTGCCTTAATTTGGAACACCCGCAGATCTCCGCTCAACCAGGAAACTGGACCATCGACTTCGTAGGGATTGGGCTGCTTGATCAGGTAGATGGTCGCACTGCTTGATACGCTCACGGTTGGATCTGTCGCGCTTGCGATCGATGCTGTTAGCTTCACTTTCTTAATATCATCAATAAAACCATTTGCAAATCCATCTTTGTTTATGAATTCCACCTGATAGATCCAGGTCAAGCGCTGACGGCGTGGAAGATGCGACTTGTCCTCCATATCAAGGTGAACAGCCTTAACCGACATTCCTGGTACAGGTGGTGAAATTTCAACCAGGGGTACTACATTCGGCGGATCATTTAGCGTAGTGGTAGTAATTCCCAAACAATCAGGATCATACTTGTTAGGCGAGTAGTAATCCTTAACTTTGGCTGGATGGAATCCATCCACAACCACGTAGAACGCTGCTTTTATAACTGCTGGAGTTGAATGTTCCAGCATAGCAGCAACTTCATCCTCACCGAATGTGCTGCGATCGATGATCAACTGGCAAGACTTTGCAATAGGACATATATACGGTGAAGAACCATAGACATCGCATAGTCCATCTAATAAAATCCTGTACTGCTCCATGTCATTATTGGCTGTCTCTTGCGTTGCCGTCCCTCCACCATGCCCGTACTTCGTCCATGAAGAAGGCGTAAGTGTTGCAATGGTGTCAGTCTGGCGTAATCGCCATTCTTCAGGAGTAACTGGTTGATCACAGAGGGAAGGGTCGATGACCATTTTTAGGTCTGGTCCGCTGGTTTGTTTGACCATCAGAGTTGGTGCTACATGCCAACACCAAAAAACTTGGCAATCGGGCACATTTGAGCTACGGGCAAGTAAATTGCAACCCGTCGAATCAATCCAGATTTTTTCGGGTGTTTCTCCCTTCGCCATCATCAAGTAGCACATCAGATGTGCCCTGATCCAGCATCCGTCATAGGGGTATTTATACGGGATACAGGGATCGGTAGAGGAGCAGGGCACACAGGATTGCGCTTGCATCAGATTAAAAAGTTCTACCGCTCTATCCCAAGTAACGGGCGGATCGGGGGCGGATGGAGCTGGTGGCTCGGTAGGGCGATCAATGCCAAAGGATTGAGGGAGCGGTCTGATATCGATAATTTCAAAGTCTTGCTGGGTTGATGTAACCAGAATGGCAGCATCGTTCGCCAGTGCCGCTTGCAGTGCATTCAACATCTGCTGAAAATCGGGATGATTGCGCAGCAGATAGTGGCGGGCTTGAGAAGTATGGAAGGCTACATAAACAACTTCTTCATCTTCATTGATGCGCCAAACCCTGGCAGCTTCGGGAACACATAATTTTGTGATGATAGTTGTCTCAGGATCAATTTCTACATAGACTGGTCTGTTATTTCTCTGAAGGTAATCAATCATTCGCCCCCAAGCTTTGGCAGGAGGATAGCTGAGATCCAAAAGACCCACTCGATCGCCTTCAAAGTTCACCGTCATAACCTGTGATTCTTGGGATGGAAGGGATCTCAGAATTTCCCTAGATGGAGACAGTTTCCTGATCTTATCTATCAGTGCATTAGAATTAGACATTTTTAGTTCCTCCGTATGTAGTTGATTGTTCTATAGCGGTTCTCACACCTGTGCCGTAGCTGTGATAAGTTTCCCGAAACCGAACCTGTTTAAAAATAGGGCTAATCCAGAGTGCCGTCACCCCCAATCGTTTCAGATAGCCGATTTTGCTCTCTAACCCCTTGAGCGTCCCTCCCACATATTTGACTCCTGCTTCGCGCTGCTCGGGCTGCATCCGCCTCGGTTTTCACGGCATTTTCCGCACCAGCCGGACTGTAGGGTGGGGTTGTCCCGCTCCGGACTAAATTCCCCTCGTTGTCCTTGTACCCGTTTTCACGACCATCGGAGAAGCGATCGAGCATCAAGAAATAGAACGTTTGGTCTTCCCAGGTGATCGGCGACGGGAACAATCCCCCTGCCGGTGATAGGGATGCAAAATTCAGTTCGCTTAAGCGTTGAACGGTTGTCGTCATGGGATTTTTCCTCTCAATCTTTCAAACTACTCATCCTGTCCGCCGCTCTTTTAATTCCTACTTAAAAAGCTTTTTTCTAGGCATGAGGTCGTTGGCTTATTCCCTCCTTGTTGACCGTCTTCATGTATATTTTTTGACTTTTTGATGTTCTTCTTCTAGGGTAAAGTGAAAGTATAGTAAAGTGCAGTTAAATTTTCAAAACTTAATTTTTCCTAGCCTGTCCACTCACTTATTTTTAACAAAAGTTAAGGACTCCCTCTCAAATAGTTTTTGGTAAGTTCGATTCTTTCTTTTGGCTTCCTGGTATCTTTTGAAGCTACACTTTCAGCGATACCGATCTGAAGCAATTCTCTTAAGATCGAATAATCGCAAAATCGGCGATGCTATTTCCCGTTATCAACCCATCGACCGCCCGAAAATGCTTGTCATAGCTAAATCAAGCCAGATTATATTGTAGAGCGGTCGCCGCAATCCACATATCGTTAGTCGCAATCGGATTGCCATTTTTCCTCAAGTAATAATAAACTCTAGAGTAATATTCGGCGGTATCGCAATCGATCTCGCGTAGCGAGCGCTTTGCGTTCGCAAAACAGTTAATTTTGGATATTTCCAAAAATTGCTTAAGTTTCCTTCGGTTATATTCTTCTCTAGAACTCAACGCAAAACCACCATAAATTCTCCTAAAATTACACTATTTAAACCGATTAAAGGCGTGTTTCTAATAACCTCAAATGTTTCAAAAATATTACGTTTAAAAGTGGTATAAGCGTTGGTATCCAGTAGAATCGGTCTTAGCTCCGCAAACTTTCCTCAACTGCTCGAAAGGCTTCTGTATTTTGTAAAAAATCCATCTCATCCGCCTCTGTCCAAGTTCCAGCTAATTGAGATAATAAAGTCTGATCGGAATCGGCATTATTTGTTTCTGAATCCTGCAATAAAAATTTGATCAGTTTCAACTTTTCATGTCTCGATAAATTATGTAATTGCGATAATAAATTTTGGTTTTCGAGACCGTTGACAGGGCTTATGTGCCAATCTATTGCACGTCGGATGATCTCGGCCTCGCTGAGTCCCGTTCGTCGAGCGCTCTCTTTTAGTAAATTATCCTGTTCGGCTTCGATATAAATTTGCTTGCGGATTTTGCTGACCATAGCCGAATTCGATTATCTATATACATTAGATGAGACTTGTTGCGTAATAGTGGCATAATGGGGAAGAAACAATGATTGGATATCCCCTTGAATGCTGAACATTGGCAGAATATTGCATCAAGATAGACTCTTGAGAGCGACCACAGGACTCAATAGAAGAGCGTTTGAGACCTTGTTAGAGAAATTTGAACAGGTGTATTTGGCGGAAGCAGACAACAGGGAAAAGCCAAGAAAAAGAAAAATCGGAGCTGGCCGGAAAGCTAGATTGCAAAGCATCAGAGAGAAATTATTCTATATCCTGTTTTACTTGAAGTGCTATCCAACCTTTGACTTGGCGGCAGTATTGTTCGATTTTGACCGCTCACAAGCGAATAGATGGGTACATCGCCTACAACCAATTTTAGAAAAGGTTTTAGGAGAAAAAAAGGTACTGCCCCTTAGAAAAATCGAGAGTATCGAGGAATTTATCCAACATTTTCCAGAGGTGAAAGAAGTGATAGTCGAGGGGACCTTCATACCGATAGCTCGTCCCAAAGACGCGGAAAAACAGAAAGAGAACTACTCAGGAAAGAAAAAGCGATGCACCCGAAAAAACCTAGCAGCTAGTGCAGAAGACAAGAGGATTTTGGTGTTAACCCCTACGACTAGCGGAAAAACCCATGATAAAAAGATACAAGATCAAGAAGACTTAATTGGCGGCATCCCTGAGCAAATCCCAGTCTTGGTTGATTCAGGATTTCAGGGAGTGCAAAAACAGTATGTAAATATCCGTTTGCCCCACAAAAAACCGAAGGGAGGAGAGTTAACAGCAGAACAAAAACAAGAAAATCGAGAACTAGCCAAAGAAAGAGTTGTGGGTGAAAATGCTTTTTCTGGGGTGAAAAGATACCGTGCAGTTTCCGATATTTATAGGAATCGTGTAGCTAATTTTGATGATCAATTAATCTTAACGGCTTGTGGATTATGGAATTTTTATTTAGCGGCAGCATAAGCATTGATTAAAAGGAGAAGCAAGCTGAATTTCTGACAAAACAATTCATTCGGCTTTTTCTTATTTTGCAACAAGTCTATTATACATTACTAAAACTATTGCGAGGAGGCGCGTTTCGATAACGGGATGTCAACGGAAGTGAACTCGTCCCACAATAGAGATGTCCCTGCGACTGCTCGATCATGAAACCATATCACCTGTTAATTTCCCTCGGTTTTATCGCCTTAGCCGCCCTTGCGATCGGGGTCTATCAAGCTTCCAGCGCTCCCCTACCCGCAGGATTTCCGACCCCGACCCCGAACGGACGGATCGAGGTGAAGAACTATCCCGCCTATCGGGCTGCCACCTACCGTTATCGGGGTCAATTGTCCGAGGCGGCCAACCGGTCGTTTTATCCCCTCTACCAACACATTAGCTCGAACGATATCTCCATGACCGCGCCCGTCGAAACTCGTTACCCTGACAGCACCCGAACGGGAGCGACATCGGGAGAGGCCGAAGTTTCCTTTCTCTACCGCGACACCGACACTTACCCGAAAGAGGTGGCCGATAATATTCGGATCGAGGATGTACCACCCATGACGGTGGTGAGTTTGGGATTACAGGGAGGTTACGATTTTGATAGCTACCAACAGGGATTGACCCGACTGAACGAATGGCTGGCAGAACATCCGGGCTACCGGGCGATCGGTTCCCCCCGTCGCTTTTTCTATGATAGTCCCTACGTTCCCGATCCCCTGAAACGGAGCGAGATAGAGATCCCTGTGGAGGCGGTATCGTCGAATCGTTGAACTCATGACCAATCCTGACTGGTATCGCAGAGGAAATGGTCGGTCATGATGTCCTCGAAGGTGAAAAGACAGTGAGAGGGAAAAGTCCGTATCGGTAAGTCTGTGTCTCGCAAAGCCAAATCGACTCCGGCCTCGAAAGCATCGGATAAAGCCGTCGGTATCCGGGATTTTAAACTAGGATTGCCCTGTAGATGCCGTCTGATCGCTCGT
>NZ_JAPZQJ010000249.1:0-4396 GCF_027530405.1 Microcystis sp. LE19-41.2A
CACCATGACCGAGATATTAACGCCAGTAAAAATATTTTGGCCGCAGGGCTTGCGGTGTCAGTCTGTAGAGCGACCATAAGACCAGAACAGAGTAAATCTGTTAAGGCAGGTGCGAAAAATCCTTCGGGAAAGAAGCAGAAACCTAAATCGTGAGGTTTGGGAATCGCCGTCCGTTTTACGGCGGCGAGGATGTCAAACATGGCGACTTGTGATAACTCTGAGTGGGGGATGTGGACAAATGGTAGGAAAAAGACCGTCTTGCGTCGAATTAGGACAGAGGAAGGCATTGAGTATGAAGAGCCTAATGATATTCCTTCTAAGAATGGTAATGTTGAGGAAGTTGATCGCCCAACTCGTGATGCTTTAAAAAATGCAGTTGGTGATAATTTACTGTTTTCTTTTAAGATTTGCCACGATCATATTTATGTAACGGATGGGCTACAAAAACAACCTGCTTTTTTTGAGCTTTTAAAGGTTATTTTTTGCAAGATTCATGATGAGCGTAATTTTCCTAATCCTTTAGAATTTTATGCAACAGCGAAAGAGAAAAACAGTAATGATGGTCGGTTAACTGTTTTTAATCGCATTAGCAAGATTTTTAGCGCAGTTAAAAAGCAATACCCTGCTATTTTTGATGCTAATGATGAAATTAAACTTCAACCTCGTTCTTTAGCTTATATTATCGGTGAGCTTCAACGCTATAGCTTTCTGAGTACAAATATTGATGTTAAAGGGAAAGCCTATGAAGAACTGGTTGGCGCAAATTTAAGGGGCGATCGTGGTGAATTTTTCACACCTCGAAATGTGCAAAAAATGACTATTCGTATGCTGGAGCCGAAAGTCACTGATAAGATTCTTGATCAATCCTGTGGCACAGGTGGCTTTTTGGTAATTGCAATGAATGAGGTAATCAAAAAGTTAGAACAATTAGCAGGAGTAACTAGCCAATCGGATATTTGGATGCGAAATGCACTCAATTCTAAAATTCAAGAAACAGCTAAAATTAATTTCTTTGGAATTGATATTAATCCAGATTTAGTCAAAGCGACCAAGATGAATATGGTGATGAACAATGACGGCTCTGGAAATATTCTTAGACAAGATTCTCTGTTACATCCTCATCAATGGGAAGATAGTTTTCGGAAGCAATTTGCCACGGCTTTAGCTATCGATCCAAAAACTTTACGCAGTGAGAAAGATCTGGGTCATTTTGATGTAATTGCAACCAATCCACCTTTTGGTTCAAAGCTACCAATTAGGGATGAAGAAACCTTAAAGCAATATCAGCTTGCCTATGTTTGGAAAGAAACTGAGTCTGGTTGGGAACCGACAGAACAACTTCAGGGTTCTGCATCACCTGAGATCTTGTTTATTGAACGATGCTGGCAATTTTTGAAACCAGGGGGACGGATGGGAATCGTTTTACCTGATGCAATTTTGGGCGCTCCTGGATTGATTTATGTGCGTTATTGGTTAATTAAGCATTGCCGAATTGTTGCTTCGATTGACCTACATCCTGATACTTTTCAGCCTCACAATGGGACGCAAACTTCGGTTTTGATTCTTCAGAAAAAGACTGAAAAGGAAATCGTTCAAGGAACAATGTCTGATTATGAAATCTTTATGGCACAGGTGAAGGCGATCGGACATGACAAACGGGGTAACATCACCTACAGACGCAATGAGGAAGGGGAAGAGATACTGGTTCCAACTAATCCAGAGTCAATCCCTTTGATCGAGCGAACGGCAACGGGTGAAGGTGTGGCTAGACCGCTACCTCGTCAAAAGGTTGAGGATGATGATACGGATTTGGTAGCTAATGAGTTTATTGAGTGGAAGAAAAAGGTGGTACTAGGATGGTAACTTACGCTTTTAAATCTGATTACACGCCAGAGATACCTGATGATGAGTCGGAGAAACTATCGACGACGATCAAACTCAGTGAAGTCCTGGCTGCTGGTGTGCGTCTAGAGGCTTCTGCTTTTAGCATTGAGGCTCATAATGCAGTTACAGCTTTGACAAATAGTGGTTTACCTCTCATCCCGCTTTATGGCAAGGAAGGTCTTTGTCAAGGAGGATACTACCCCCATCGATTTAAGAGAGTTTATGTAAGCCCCGAAAAAGGTGTTCCATTTTTATCTAGTTCGGAGATTATTAGTTTACGTCCCAAGACTAATAATTTTGTTAGTAAAAATTACACCTTAAAATTAGATCGACTACTTCCAGAAAAGTGGGATGTTTTAATCTCTCGTTCAGGAACAATAGGAAATATTGGTTTAGCAACAGAAACTTTTATCGGAAATGCACTTTCTGAACACGTTATTCGGCTTCAAGCAAATGAACCTGAAACGGCTGGATATGTTGCAGCTTTTTTGCGTAGTCGATATGGTCGTCCTCAGTTAATTCAAGGAACATTTGGTTCAGTCGTTGATCAAATAGAACCAGAGCATTTAGAACGAGTTTTAATTCCCGATTTGCCGCCGATTCGCCGGATTGAAATTGGTCGCTTGATGTGTAAAGCGGGAGAACTGCGTGATGAAGCAAATCATTTGTTAGATGAAGCCGATCGCCTTCTCCATGAACGTTTAAACCTACCCTATCTCAAAGATATTACTCCGCGTGGTAGTGCATCTTTTACGACTACGATCAAAGCTTCTCAACTCATGGGACGATTAGAAGCAAGTTTTCACAATCCCGAAGCGATCGCTGCTGAAAAACAACTAGCTCAGTTACCTGTTGAAATTACTAAAATTGGCGATCAGCGAATTACTAAAGAAGTTAGAGCAATTACAAAGTTTAGAGAACGCACTTATGTTGACAAAGGTGGTATTCCTATGCTTAGTAGTAAACAACTTTTTCAAGTCGATCCAATCGATGTTAAACGACTTGCTAAGGGCTCACATACCAAAGATTTACCTGAAATTCAACTAGAAGAAAACATGATCGCTGTTACTCGTTCTGGCACGATTGGGAAAGTACAGATTATTCCTAAATACATGGCAGCATGGACAGCTAGTGAAGATGCAACTCGGATTCTAGCATCTGATGATATCAATGCAGGTTATCTTTATGCTTGGTTAGCCTCAGATTATGGCTACTGTCTCATGACTCGATGTTCCTATGGTTCGGTAATTCTTGAAGTTGATAAAGAAATGTTTTCTTCTGTCCATATTCCATTACCAGAGTTATCTATTAGAAATGAAATTGGCGATCTAGTTCTCAAAGCTAACCAACTACGCGATCAAGCTTGGCGCAGTGAACAAGAAGCGATCTCGAAATTAGAAAAACTGATTTCTTCTAAATCAAATACACCTATGAATAATCAAACACCTATCGAAAGCTTCTCTTTCGCAAATATTAAATTTGACTATAATGCAGAACCAATCTGGGAATTAGCCGCCCGACTTTCTGCCAAAATCCCCAATGAAGAATGGGCAAAACTACCAAAAGACTTAGCCCAAAACTTTGACCATTATCAACAGCAACAGGATAGTTAGTGAGAGTCGTTTTCGCCGATACAGGTTATTGGGTTGCCCTACTTAACCCTAGTGATAATTTGCACAAAAAAGCTGTTCAGCTATCAAAAACATTGCATCCCGTCTACATCGTTACCAGTGAAGCCGTCCTTATCGAAGTCTTAAAAGACTTCTCTAAACGTGGTGAGTATTTCCGTGACTTAGCCATAGAGCTAACTCAAAATTTGCGTTCTAACCCCAATGTTCGTATTGTTCCCCAAACCAGTGAGCAATTTGAACAAGGATTAAGACTATATCAACAGCGTAAAGACAAAGCATGGAGTCATACAGATTGCGTATCTTTCAAAATAATGGAAGAAAATGGAATCAGAGAAGCACTCGCTTATGACAAACATTTTGCCCAAGCAGGATTCACCGCTCTGATGCGGAATTGTCGGGTATGAGTTCGGAAGTAACGCCCGATTTTAGCAGAGAGTTTCGCCTTAAAAATCCCAACTTAGTAGATTTAGAAAAATGAGATGCAGCCTTCGTTTAACTGAATATATCGGATATAATCAAAGACAGGTCATTGAACGTTAAAGAAATACCGTGAACATCAGCCTAGATCTACCTTCAGAGCTAGAGAATGAGTTATCTACAAAATCCTCCTAAAACAGGGCTGGAGCTAGTTGCTTATTGGGAAAGCGTTGGGTTTATTGGCTCCCGACCTGATATTATCGATAGTTAGGAGCCGTCAAGCAAATTGCGCCATGAAGCTGAAACCCGTGAGCAGGCTTAGGTAGGGTTTGCTGAATAAATCTAAAAACCTTGTTGGATAAGGCTTTTAGACTTTTTTTCCCTGAAAAAGTGCCTACCATTGGAGTGATTGGGGGGAAAATTTAGGGATTTTTTCCCTGAAAATTAGGTAATTGACCACCTGA
>NZ_JAPZQJ010000138.1:0-2595 GCF_027530405.1 Microcystis sp. LE19-41.2A
TTTATAGAGACAGACATTGCCGCAATTTTTGTCAATTGTTTGCGATCTGGAGCGAACTAATCAATTAAATCTCTTGCCAGATAAGGATTGAGTCGATTTATGCTCCCCTATCGAACCATACCAAGTCCCGAAGAGCCAAAATACTGAACTTTTCCTCGCATATTCTTAAACAATTCCGCCGTTGAATAACTTTTTTGATAGGGAGAAATTCTCGCCACTGGTTTAGTCCCTTCTGTCACTAAAATTTCTTCTCCTTGTAACTCCACAATTTGCAATAATTCTAGTAAATTAGCTTTTAACTGAGTTTTGTCAACAGTTTTCATAAAAAATTTTCCTTGGTATCCTATTGTGAATCTAAATCTTCTAGCACTGGTGAGCCAAGGAAAAGGGAGACAACAGAAGAGCAAAAACCTGTACTCCCCCGCTCCCCCTCTCCCCGAGCAATGCTTCTCCCCGTGTCAGGTATCCGAAAGCCAGGAATTAACTAGGGTTGTAGGTCAATTCCTTGAGGCAAACCGTGCGCCCTGGCAAGGAGAAAAAGACTTTTGACCTGATTTGAGGTTCGTGCTAAAATCGGAGGGATTACTCTGCGTCGTCTCCCGCAAAAGGCAGTTCGTACCACTCTTCACAATTGCCATTCCCATCCTCTCCCACACAAAAAGTTCCCCAATCAAGTTGAGCGATCGCATTGCCATTACGAGAGACGGTAGCGGTATTTTCCCGTTGGACAGGAGCAGCATTGCGGGGTGTCAGTTTTTTAGTTTTCATGGGGTAAGTCCTCCATTATTGTTGTTGAGTTCAGTCATACCACCTTTTTTCTGCCGAATCAATAGTTTTTAAGTGAATTTGTGTTAAGTTTTTGTTAAGCTTAGATCAGCACTTGTCAATATTTTTGTGAGAATTTTAACCTTTTGATCCAAGATTCAAATTCGTTGTAAGATGATATGTAATCAGAAAGTTATTCTCATTATTTCTTGAGGTCTAAAAAGATGACAAGAGTTGTTACCCTAGAAGATGCCTTAGAGATAGTCAAACAGCTTTCTCCTCTAGACAAAGTACGTCTAATTGAAAAAGTGACTCCTGATATTAAACAACAGTTAGTGGTTACTACCCATCAACCTCGTAAATCTTTGCGGGGATTATGGCGAGGTGCCAACATCAGTGATGCAGATATCGCTGATGTAAAACAACAGATAGGAGCTAACTTTCCTCGTGAGGATATTTGATGAGTGATGCAGTGACCGATACTCATGCTTTGATTTGGTATTTAGAGGATAGTCCACGCTTGAGTTCTACAGCTAACCAAACATTTGAACAATGCGATCGCGGTGAAATTGTCATTTATATTCCAACTATCTGTTTAATAGAGATAATTTATCTGCAAGAAAAAGGACGTATTGCACCTGAACTAAAATCCCAATTAGATGCAGAGTTATTAGCTGGTAATAGTGGGTTTATCTTAGCTGATTTGACTGCCGAGGTTGTCAATGTTTTGGCGACCGTATTACGAACTGCCGTACCTGATTTACCTGACAGAATAATTGCCGCTACAGCCTTTCACCTTGGTTTACCGCTTATTAGTTGTGATAGGAGAATGCCTCTTACAGGTATCTCTTTAATTTGGTGATTTGCGATTAATTGAGTCAGTAAATTAGCTTTTAAACTGCGTCCATTGTGGGAACTGTAGTTTTTTGAAATACCTTCTAGGGATAAGTCCCCCTTTTGAAGGGGGATTTAGGGGGATTACCCAATAGGAGATCTAAAAATTATAGGTTTCGAGTTAGACGGGGTTTAATTGAATTTTGTCAACAGTTTCCATAAAAAATTTTCCCTTGTATTCCAATTTTTTATCGTATGTCAGCTACTTTAAAATAATAGTAGATCATAGATCTAATGAGAAAACCTCAACCCGATAACCCTGGGGTAGTAAGCTATTGGCAGGGGTTCATCTCTCGAAACAAGGTTCTAGCACTCATCCCCAAAAATCTAAGTCTCGTTTAGGTAATACCTACCAGCAAGAGTGCCAGGTATCCGAAAGCCACTGACTAGGGTTGTGGGTCAATTCCTTGAGGCAAACTGTGCGCCCTGGCAAGGAGAAAAAGACTTTTGACATTTTTTGAGGTTCGTGCTAGAATCAAGCGGACTACTCTGCGTCATCCCCCGCAAAAGGATTCACCCGAATTATACCAACATAACCGCCGATACGCTCCACTTGCCCAGTCAGTAAAGGAGCAATCCCATTACCATCACGAGAGACGGTAGCGGTATTTTCCCGTTGGACAGGAGCAGCGTTGCGGGGTGTCAGTTTTTTAGTTTTCATGGGGTAAGTCCTCCATATATTGTTCTATTCCTATTTCGTACTACCTCTTTTCTGCCGAGTCAAGAGTTTTTGAGTGAATTTTTGTTGAGTTTAGACTCAGCTTAAATTTCCCGAATAAAACCCCCACCTGATGCTACTGGGGTAGTAAACTTTGCCCGACTTCATCACTTTCTATGTTCTAAAACTTTAGCAAAATCTCTTACTTCTCTTAATAAATTAGGGGGTAAAGCATTGATGATTTCTAAAACTTCGCCAATGATTAATTCTTGTTCTAG
>NZ_JAPZQJ010000179.1:0-5954 GCF_027530405.1 Microcystis sp. LE19-41.2A
GAAATATTATGGAGATTTTTAAAATATGAATGGATTGAATTTAGCGCCTATAAAGACCGAAAGAGCCTCCTCGCTTACGTTAAAAAAGTGCTGGACAATTTTGGAGGCGAGTATGTAATTAATTTTGCCTAGGTACTTAATATTTTTTTCCACATTGGGAAAACCACAGATTTTAAACTCCTCTTCAATTAATGCCTGAATATTAATCTCGTTTTCTTTAAAGTTTTTCAACTCCAGTAAAACAGGTGTTAGAGAATGCTGATAACTGCCTTTATTTCCCTTGAGAGCTTCTAAACCAACTTTTCGCAAAAATGTAGATTTACCAATACCGGGATCACCAAGTACCATTAAATATTGTTCTTGATTAGCCAAAAGTAAACCATCTTTTTTACCATCATCCCTAAAGTTAAACCGTCGCTGCTTACTCTCACGATATTTATTTTCTAAATTTTCATCATAATAATCCCTGACTAAATTACCCAAACATTTGACATTAATATAAATTGACTCCAAATCCATCGGCTTAGACATTTTTAAAACCTTAATCATGCCGTGCCGCTCCCAGTAACGTTGAGTATATTCCCGCAAAAAAAGATACTTTCCTTCTTTGATAAGCTGCCCGACATCTTTATTCAATAACTCATTTTTATTAATACCCTCCCACCCCGATTTAATCATTTGGCCAATAAAATTATTAGTCAATGCTGTTACAATGGTTGTTTCAATTCCTGTCATAACTTAACCCCTGTAAATCCTCTGAAGCTTAGTATAAGCCAGAAAGCGGGTTTTTCATCATCAACCCAGAAACCCGCTTTCTTATCAACAACCCAGAAAGCGGGTTTCTCATCAACCCAGAAACCCACTTTCTTTAAGAAAGCGGGTTTCTAATCCTTAAGCCGCTAAACTGAGAATAGCTGCCTGTCTTTACTTCTTATCGGGCGGATTGTAAAATAATGCAAATTTATCTTGACTATAGTGCCACTACCCCCACTCATCCCCAAGTGATCGAGCGGGTTGCCACTATTCTCCGGCATCATTGGGGCAACCCCTCCAGTTTACACAGTTGGGGACAGGATAGGGCGACAGTCATCGAAATGGCCAGAGAACAGGTAGCAGGGTTAATTAATGCCAATTCAGACCAGATTATCTTCACTTCTGGCGGTACGGCTATCAAGCTAAAATTGATCAGCCCCCCGGTAAACCGCCCAAGGCTGGTTCTAATGTTAAGGAGAAAAAATAAAAATTCTTGGGTGGGAAATGTGGCCGCATCTCATAATCCACTGATTATCTATTCCCCCTTTTGCCTGTTCCCTATTCTAACTGATAACTGATCACCGATTACTGATAACTGAATATGGCTTATTCTCGCATTAAAAAACTAGCAAATTATCTACGTCCCCATTGGCAAATAGTAACTGGGGGGGTAGTTGCTCTGCTTATTGTTAATCTTTTGGGTGTTTATATACCGCTTTTAATCCGGGATAGCATCGATGATTTGAGTAAATCCTTTGACTTTCAAAAAATCATTTATTATCTGATTTTAATTGTCGCTTTAGCCTCGATTATGTGGTTTATCCGCATGATTTCCAGAGTATTGTTATTCGGGATCGGTCGTCAGGTAGAGTTCGAGCTTAAACAAAAAATCTTTCAGCATTTATTAACCCTTGAACCTGCCTATTTTTCTCGGCAAACTTCAGGAGATTTAATCAACCGTGCCACTAGCGATGTGGATAATATCCGTCGTCTGGTGGGTTTTGCTTTGCTCAGTTTGGCTAATACTTTTTTTGCCTATGGGTTAACTTTGCCTGTAATGTTAGCGATTCATATTCCCCTTTCAATCGCCGCTATTTCTGTCTATCCTTTGATGTTAATTGCTGTGCAGTTATTTAGTGGTCGTCTGCAGCGGCAACAGAAAAAAGTACAAGAAAAACTCTCGCATCTGAGCGATTTAATTCAAGAGGATATGAGTGGTATTACTCTGATTAAAATTTATGCCCAAGAAGGTAACGAGCGCCGAGCATTTAAGCAAAGAAATCGCAAATTATTACAGGCTAATTTAGATTTAGTCCAGACTCGTAATTTTCTTTTTCCCCTGATTGAAGCTTTGGCCTATGTCAGTTTATTGGCGTTGCTTGCTCTCGGTACTAGACAAATTATAGCGGGTAATATCACCATTGGGGACTTTATTGCTCTGTTAATTTTGGCAGAAAGATTAGTTTTTCCCACTGCTTTATTAGGTTTCACTATTACTGCCTACCAACAGGGAGAAGTGAGTATAGATCGCCTGGAAACTATCCTATTAGCCGAGGCTAAAATTAAAGACAATGCCGATTGTATTCACTTAAAAAATATTCAAGGAAAAATTACCGCCAAAGCCTTGACTTTTTTCTATCCTGATGCTAAGGAACCCGCCTTAAAATCTCTTTCTTTTACCATTAATCCGGGGGAAACGGTAGCCGTCGTCGGTGCGATCAGATCGGGAAAATCTACCCTTGCTAACGCTATTCCCCGTCTTTTGAATATTGCTGAGGGACAGTTATTTATTGATGATCAAGATGTCACTCAAATTGCCCTGGAAGAGCTGCGAAAAGCGATCGCTTATGTTCCCCAAGAAAGTTTTTTATTTAGTACCACTATTGAAGATAATATCCGTTATGGCGATCCGCTGCTGAATTTTTCGGCAGTGGAATCGGCGGCCAAACAAGCGAGAATTCAGGATGAAATCGAGAATTTCCCGCAAAAATACGGAACTTTAGTGGGAGAACGTGGGATTACTCTTTCCGGTGGTCAACGTCAACGGGCCTCTTTAGCGCGCGCTTTAGCCATCCAAGCACCGATTTTAATCCTTGATGATGCCCTATCTAGCGTCGATAATCAAACGGCTACAGCTATTTTGGAAAATCTCAGCCAAGAAAGCCAAAAAACCGTGATTTTTATCTCCCATCAATTATCGGCCGCTGCCACTGCCGATCGCATTTTTGTCATGGATCGCGGAGAAATTGTCCAGATAGGAACCCACGAGGAGTTAATCGCAGTCCCCGGAGTCTATCAAAATCTCTGGCAACAGCAGCAGTTAGAATCTAAGGTTTTACATTAGCCGATAAAATAGGGAATCTGCCAGTTATTGCCAGTTAAGCTGTGGACTATCTCAATTACTCCTTAAGACCGTTTAAATGCAGCACAGCAGTTATCTTTTAGCGACAATGAACAAGAATCAACTTTTAACCGAACCTTTTTTACAATTACCCACCGAAACATCAGTACAAGTGATTTGGTTTACGGAATTTTTTGGCGCTCGTCATCAGGTGCGCTACGGGGAAAAACTAGAGAAAATGGTCCCCGCTCGCACTAGCAAATTAACTAGAGTTAGAGAAGATGCAAAATCGAGAACCGTTGAAGCTTATCAATCTTTAACCGCTCGAGAAATCTGGCGACATCAGGCCGAAATTACTGATTTAAATCCCGGGGAAAGGATTCCCTATCAAGTCACCAGTTTTCAGGAAAATACAGCGATTAGAAGTGATATTTATACCCTTACCCCAAGACCCAAAAAAGGAACTAATCTCAAAATTCTGCTCACTTCCGATCATCAATTAATGCCCATGACTGCCGCTAATTTACAAAAAGTTAGCGAAACTATTGGACAGGTAGATGCAGTTTTTTTAGCAGGAGATTTAGTTAATATACCCGATCGAGCTTCCGAATGGTTTGATGATATTCGCGGTGGGGCATTCTTTCCCTGTTTACAAGGTCGTGCCAATTATACTCTGACAAAGAATGGTATTCAGACTATTTATAAAGGGGGAGAAATTATTCAAAATGCGCCCTTATTTCCTGCTATTGGTAATCATGAAGTTATGGGCAGATTTTCTACTTCTATAGGTTTAAATGAACAGTTTGAAGATGCTATTCCTCAGTTTATTGCTAAACAACTAGCAGAGGATACAGCAGTAATTAATGAAACCTGGTTAAAAAATAATGCTTTCAACACAGAAACCTACGAAGAAATTTTTTCTTTGCCTCAAAATAAATATTATTCTCTAACCTTTGGCGATATTCGTTTAGTGGTTTTATATGTTACTAATATCTGGAGAAATCCCAATTTAGAACCCAGTGCAACGGGAAGATATTACGAAAATCAAAGAGATTTAGATAGACCCGACCGATGGGGTTACGGTCAGCATATTTTTGAGCCAATTGCTCAGGGTAGTCCTCAATATCAATGGTTAGAAAAAGAGTTAAATAGTCGAGAATTTCAAGAGGCTAAATATAAAGTAGTTATGTTTCATCATCCTCCCCATACCCTAGGAGGAAATATCGTTCCACCCTACACCGATCCCGTGCCGACAATTCAACGGGATACCACGGGAAAAGTTAGCTCAGTACGTTATGATTATCCCCAAGAAAATGATTATATTATTCGTGATCTAATTCCCTTATTAGAATCAGCCAAGGTTAATTTAGTTTTTTATGGTCATTCTCATTTATGGAATCGTTTTCTTAGTCCTAAGGGTATGAATTTTCTCGAATCTTCTAACGTTGGTAATAGTTATGCTGCTTATTTAGGTGATAAAAAACGTCCTGTACCCCTCGATAGAAATTATGCAGCCATCGGTAATCCTAATGGATTAGAAGCAATTATCCCGAATATTGCTCCTCTAGTGGATTGGGTTAATCAACCTTTACCCTATATTGCCAGTAATGAACTGACGGTTTTTAGCATTTTAGATACAGAAAAAGCAACCGTGAGCAGTTATCGTTTTGATACCCGTTATCCTGACTCCGAGGTAATTAAATTTGATGAATTTGACCTTTTTAGCGTAGGTGAAATATAATAAAATCAAAGAGTGCCGGTTAAATAGATTCTCTTGGGGTTAATTGTATGACTACTGTTACTAGCAATGATATTCAAGAATTGAAAGACTTACTCTCGGCAATGCGACAGGAAAACCGCGAGCAGATGATTTCCCTGCGAGAAGAAACCCGCGAGCAAATAAGTTCCCTGCGAGAAGAAACCCGCGAGCAAATTGATACGCTAAAGGAAGATAATCGCAAACAACTAGAAACCCTGAGAGAAGAAAATAACAAGCAATTTGTTAACCTACACAAAGAAATCACGGAAGTGAAAATTATAACGGCTAAAATTGAAGGAACAATTCAATCCCAAGCAGTATTAACCCAAAAAATTCCCGATTTAATCGAGAAAGTTGGGGAATTAAAAAACTGGAAACAAATAGCTATTGTCGCTATCACTGCTTTTACCAGTGCCACAATTACTTGGTTTATTCGAGGAGGAAATTTGAAACCTTAAAGTCTGGCATTTTTCTCAATTCCTAATTGGTGCATTTCCAGAATAATCGGTTTCAGGGTTTCTCCGAAAGCGGTTAAAGAATATTCAACTTTGGGAGGAATTTCTGGATAAACTTCTCGGTGAATCAGTCCATCTAACTCTAATTCCCTCAGTTGTTGGGTGAGAACTTTTTGACTAATGGGACTTAAACAAATTTTAAGCCCAAACAAAGCCGAAACTGGCTTGATAAGCGGCAAACACATCCTGATTCTCGGTCAGCCACCTAAAGAAACGAAAAGACATCGCTGTCCGAAAAGCTTCCAAAGCTTCCACAAAAGTGTTTAAAGGTCGATTCGTCCACCGCCTTTGCAGTCCCCCAGTTAACTTATGCCACAGGATAAATGTATAGGCACAAAACACCAAGATAAAATAAAGTGATGTAATCGGTTATAAACTACTCCGACGGCATTATTGGCCATTTGAGGGAGGTTTTTCCTCTCACTTTCCCCTAATAATCCTCCTAAATAGGGGCTGCTGAAAAAGTTTTTCGTGGGGGCAGGGTGTGGGGTGTGGGGTGTGGGGTGTGGGGTTTTACCCATTTTCAGGTGGTCAATTACCTAATTTTCAGGGAAAAAATCCCTAAATTTTCCCCCCAATCACTCCA
>NZ_JAPZQJ010000133.1:0-4162 GCF_027530405.1 Microcystis sp. LE19-41.2A
GATGGAGATGATCTTTTGTCTGGAGGAGCGGGGAATGATGGTGATTATTACGACTGGGAGAATTATTTCGGTCTCTATGGTGGAGATGGTAATGACACCTTAAATGGTGAAGCTGGTAATGATGAACTTTATGGTGGTAATAACAATGACATCCTACAAGGAACCAATAACGGTATAGGAGAACAAGATTATCTAGAAGGAGGAACAGGAAACGATCGCTTTATCCTTGCAGATACGACAAAGACCTTCTATGATGACGGTAATAGCACCCTTCCGGGTAATAACGACTACGCGACAATTGCCGACTTTAACACCACTGATGATATTATTCAACTACGGGGTTCAAGTGGTGACTATCTGTTATGGGTTTCTGGTTCTAATACTAATCTCTACATCAACAAACCAGGCAGCGAACCAGATGAACTGATTGCGGTTATCAATAATCAAACAGCATTAAGTCTAACTGCTAGTTATTTTAGCTATGTTTCTAGTCCGACTCTTCCCAGTATTACTCTTGCAGTTTCTCCCGCAAGTGTTACCGAAGACGGGACAGCTAATCTCATTTATACCTTCACCCGTAGCGGAGTAACAACTAATCCTTTAACGGTTAATTACACCCTCGGAGGGACAGCGACTTTAAATACCGATTACACTCGTACAGGGACTAACAATACAGTCACCTTTGTTGCTGGTTCATCCACTGCTACCGTAACAGTTGACCCCACTGCTGACACAATAGTAGAAAGTAACGAAACTGTTATTTTAACCCTTGCTGCGGGGACAGGTTATACAGTAGGTACTCCTAACGCAGCCACGGGAACAATTACCAATGACGATACCAGTGTCACCCTAGCAGTTTCTCCCGCAAGTGTTACCGAAGACGGGACAACAAATCTGGTTTATACCTTCACTCGTAGCGGAGTAACAACTAATCCTTTAACGGTTAATTACACCCTCGGAGGGACAGCGACTTTAAATACCGACTACACTCGTACAGGGACTACCAATACTGTCACCTTTGCTGCTGGTTCATCCACTGCTACCGTAACAGTTGACCCCACTGCTGACACAATAGTAGAAAGTAACGAAACTGTTATTTTAACCCTTGCTGCGGGGACAGGTTATACGATAGGTACGACTACTCCAGTTACGGGGACAATTAATAATGACGATACCACTGTCACCTCGCAACTCTCCATTAATGACATCACCGTAGTGGAAGGTAAAGATAATAATGCCATCCTCACCGTCACAGTTGATAATCCCAATTCACAACCAATTACCTTCAACTATACCACTGCACCCATTAACGCTACCGCTAATGTAGATTACACTAGCAAAACCGGAACTATCACCATTGCACCTAATACTGCCACCGCTACTATTAGCATTCCCATCCTCAATGATAACCTCAATGAACCTGATGAAGCTTTTACAGTAACCCTGTCAAATCCCGTTAATGCTACCATCAATCCCGAAGGAGGAATAGGAGAAGTTATCATTACTGATACTTGGCAAACCAGTCTCACTCGCACCCTACCCAACAATGTCGAAAACCTCAGACTAATTGGCACTAATAATATTAATGGTACAGGTAACGCTGGTAACAATAATATCACTGGAAATAATGGTATTAATCAAATCAATGGAGGTGTGGGAATTGATACTTTAACCGGTGGTTTGGGTGCAGATATCTTCATCTTTCAATTTGGTCAATCTACCATATCAACAAGCGATCATATCACAGATTTTGCCATCAATAGTGATAAAATCGACCTATTAACTCAAGGTGGAACTGCCACGAGTGCGCCTAGTAGTTTCAGTCGTGCTGCTAATAGCACTGTCACCACTTTAGACAATTTAATCAATCAGGTATTTACTGATGCCAATGGAGCGACTACAGGTAATCAAGGATTAGGGGTTAATAGTGCCGCCTTAGTGCAGGTAACAACTGGTGCGATCGCTGGAATTTACCTCGTTATTAATGATAGCACGGCTGGCTTCCAATCCAGCAATGATTTATTAATAAATATCACCGGATTTACTGGCACTTTACCAGCTTTAGGGAACATTCCAGTGGGTAATTTCTTTGTTTAAGTGTCTAAGCTCTTCTTCTAAGTCACCTAGAAAACGGGTTTCTTCAAGTATTTAGAAACCCGTTTTCTGTGCGTTAGGCAGCTACCAATTACGTCAAAAAAACAAACAACTCAAATCACCTAGAAAACGGGTTTCTTCAAGAAACTATTTAGAAACCCGTTTTCTTTGAGAAACCCGTTTTCTTTCTATTTAGGGTTTGCTGAATAAATCTAAAAACCTTGTTGGATAAGGCTTTTAGACTTTTTTTTCCTCAAAAAGTGCCGACCATTGGAGTGATTGGGGGGAAAATTCCGGGAATTCTTCCCTGAAAATTAGGTAATTGACCACCTGAAAATGGGTAAAACCCCACACCCCACACCCCACACCCTGCCCCTAGGAAAAGCTTTTTCAGCAAACCTTACCTATCAAATCTTTGCCGTCACAATTTAGGACAACAATGGTATGCTATGGGCCTCTACTCTTCTTCATCTTCTTGACTTGACAAAGGCTTTTGTGCAACGTGGCGCACGAAAAGAATCTGCACAATATCGCCAGTGATGGTAAAGAGAATTCTGTAGGCACTACGTCCCTTACCATAAATAAGTTGTCGGATTTCTTCCTCCAAGAAATTATTTTCAAAAGCAAGTGAACAACGGTAAGGCATTTGCTCTAGTGACAGAATTGCTTTGTACAATCCTTCCAGCCACAACCTCGCTTTTCGAGGAGAATCTTTGCTGAACCACAGATAGGCTTTTTCAATTCCCTGTTGTGCTTGCTGGTTGTATGACGACTTGATACTTTTGGCTCATGGAGAACTGTCCAGCTTATCGAACAATTCAGAGAAGAATTCCTCTGCCTTCTTACCTTTGCCTTGCTTCATCTCTTCAAGACCACGCTTGACTCCTTTAAGCGTCTCAACCAATTCAGCAGCTTCAAGAAGTGTCTGATAGGATTCCGCATCTTGCACGACGAGTGCTGCTTTCCCATCAACCGTAAGCACCAAAGGGTCTTTGGTTTGTTTGAGATGCTCTAGGAACTGGGTCGTGTTTCGTTTAAACTCAGTTAAAGAATGAATGTCTTTTGAAAGGTTGAGCATTATCTTAGCAGACAAAACGCATTTAATTATATGCTACCTTAAATTAAGTCTCCTGTGACAAATACCCGATCGTCTCACGGCTGGCTTCCAATCCAGCAATGATTTATTAATAAATATGACCGGATTTACCAGTACTTTACCAGCTTTAGGGAGAATTAACGTTAGTAGCTTTTTTATCTAAGTGTCTAAGTTATCCTTCTAAGTCACCTAGAAAACGGGTTTCTTCAAGAAACTATTTAGAAACCAGTTTTCTTTGAGAAACCCGTTTTCTGCAAACGCCTATTTAGAAAACAGGTTTCTTTGAGAAACCCGTTTTCTTGTAATGGGTTAAATCCGATCGCTGGGGGGTTGCCGCTCTAATTTGTCCAAAATTCGCTTGAGCAAGACACTATAAACAGGTTCACCACCTAAGAAGTGGGCTGTGATTGCAGCACAGATACAAGTCAGTAAAATTGGCAGCGCCACCAAAAAATTATCCGTCAATTCCATCACCAACATGACGGCGGTGAGGGGAGCGCGGACCGTGGCCGCCACTAATCCCCCCATCCCAGCGACGGCAAAAACCCCGGGTTGGGGCAGTTGACCCGGAAACCAAGCATCGCACACTTGTGCCAGCCCTAAACTGAATAGAGTAGCCAGGGCTAACATCGGGGCAAAAATCCCGCCAATTTCCCCAGAACCATAACAAATCATTGTCAGGAGAAAGCGCCCTAAGAAAACCAGCAGCAAGACCGCTCCTGGAGCTTCACTATTCTTGACGAATTTCTTCATGAAGTTTCTTTAATTGTTCATGGAAAGTTTCTGAATTTCCTTTTTTGATCATAAAACAGACTCGTTTTTTGTCATTATATCTTAAGGCTCCCATCACATTAACCCTTCCTCTTTTTCTTTGCCCGTTCACTTTTTTTCGCTTTCCTTTTTGGCTCTTCGTTACTCTTTATGCTAAATCAACATACAAGATGCCAAGACAACATACTTCTAACCCAAAAA
>NZ_JAPZQJ010000501.1:0-6272 GCF_027530405.1 Microcystis sp. LE19-41.2A
ATAGGGGAGCATAAATCGACTAAATCCTTATCTGGCAAGAGACTTAATTGATTAGTTCGCTCTAGATCGAAAACAATTGACAAAAATCGCCAAATGTCTTTCTCTATAAGAGTTTCATTCCTTATAATCCTGTACGTTGCATAAGACAAACCGAAGAACCTAACAGAATTACCCTTGTTTTTCAACTTGCGATCCCACTTAATAATTAAACCTCCTTCATTTAAAAGTTGATGTAAAAGAGATTCTAATTCTTCAACTGATTTAAAAAGTCGATGAGCGATAAATTCTTTTGCCGAGTGCCAGACCAATTCAATGATATTTAAATCTGGGCTATAGGCGGGTAAATACTCTAAAATTAAGTTGGGCATATTTTCAGCAATTTTACCAACAACATCTGTTTTTTTGTGAATACTAGCATTATCGAGAATCAGGACAATCTTTGGACCCTTCTCTCGAAAATCCTCCTCTTTATTCCCCGCTTCCACCCATTCTTTAATGATTTCTGTATAAAAAACTTTTACCACTTCATAAAAAGTTTCTGAATTTCCTTTTTTGATGAATTCTACGAATCTTTTTTTATCGGAATATCTCACTCCTCCCATCGCATTTACTCGACCACTTCTTCTTTGTCCGCTAACTTTTTTTCTTTGGCTTTTTTTCCCCCATGTTTTTCTTCTAATGACTCTTAAACTGAATCCACTTTCGTGAGGGGCTGTGTGGCGAACCTGCGTCGCCACCTTGAAAGCCCCGTCCCAAAACCATACCTGTAGCTTATTTGGCTCTTCTTTTGCTATTTTTAAGTATTCGGCTAATTTTTGTTTAAATTCTTTTCTTTTTTCAGGATATTGTCGATCTTCTAAACTATATTTAGCCCAAATATAAACATACTTCTTTTTTTTTTAAATGTTCGTGACTTGAGAACTACTTAATTCTATACCTGTCTGTTCTGTCAGATAAGTGGCTAATCTTTTGGCTGTCCAACGGCCAAACTCATACCCCATTTCTTGAGGCTCTTTGTCAATTGTCTCTAACAATATTTTGATATACTCATCCGTCGCTTTTCGATAATTTCCCTCCATTCTCTTGTCTTTCAAGCTATCTAAATTATTGGCATCTCCAGGAATACACCAATAAGAGACTGTTCGCAGTGAACACCCAATGAGTTTGGAGATTTGGACTTGAGTTTTCCCGTCATTTAACAACAACAATATCAAAACTCTTTCTCTAATGTAAGGATTTTCTTCTTTTTTTAGTGCTTTTTGTAACTTTTCTTTTTGTTCGGAATTCAAGTGATTAGGGGCTGGCATAGCTATTGATATTTGAATAGGTTACTGTTTCTATTATACGCTATTTAGATGCTGAACAGCTTAGAGACATTGCCCTAAGTCTTGACATAACTCTTTAATTCTTTTTTCATTTTCTGATAACATTGAATTATTCCTCCCATCGAGATATATTCTGAATTGTAAATTATAACTATTATAATCTCATTTCTCTTTGTGATCAAGTAGAAGATTTTCTAGTTGTTGACGGCTATAAGCATTAATACTCATTGCATAAGTGAGATGCTCCCGTTCATTGAAACTTTTGACCTTATTAATTATGGCATTTGCCACGGGTTTTATGCCATTTAATACGTCTTCAAAAGACTGAGCAGCTTGAACAGCTATTTCATCTGTTAGACTAATAAGTTCATCTTCTGGTTTCGGTTTGGGTAAGGGTAACTTTTCATCCACCTCGATGTAAATAGTCCCCTCCTCCGAGGTAAATTCCACTAAACGAGTCATAAAAATTCTCCTGTTTATTTTATTGCGGTTGCCTAGACTTAATCAATCACAACTCCATCTTTTTGCTCTCATGCCTAATTATAGCGTTTTTCAGTCTGCTGAGGTACAAAAGTTATGGGTTTTAGGCACTCATGCAAGAGGCAGAAGGCAAAAGGGAAGAAAAATAGGTGTACCTCACTAGCTTAGGAAATGCTATATATCTCTTTACCAAGTGTTCGGTTGAAAGTCAGCATCATTAATAATTGCCACCGTATCCCCAGATGGTTTAATCACAAATAAGCCTTTTTTATAAGCATAGCGATCTACACCTTTGTTAATTTCAATACCAGCGACTGCACCGTAAGCTCGATAGTTTTTGTAATGGGGAAAAGCGATTTTAAAACGAGTCAATTTTTCGATAAATTCATCTACATCATCTTGAGATAATCGAGATTTACATTCCACCACCACAAGATCGGTATCATCCACCCCTAGGATATCAATTTCCATGGCGATACCTTGACGCTTGACTCTAGCGCGGGGATAAACTTCCTTAATATCAATGCCTTTTTCCTGAAAAAGCCGTAAAACCGCCGGTTCTACCAATTCCTCCACAAATCGACCCCAGCGAGTGGTCAAACTATCTACCGCTTTGCTGGTTCGTTCTACGGTGCGTTTCAGTTCTGCCATCGAGCGCTCGGCTTCGGCAGCCCGGCGCTCGCTTTCTAATTTCGCTTCGGCGGCACGGCGCTCGTTTTCTAATTTCGCTTCGGCAAAGATAAGTAGGGAGGCACAATTATTTGTAGGATGGGTTAGCGGTAGCGTAACATAATCGGGCGTTGGGTTTCATGCTTCAACCCAACCTACGTTCATCTTATATTTAATTCCACCCACCCACTTACGTTCCATTTCAGCCCGACGAAGATCGCTTTCCCTTAAACGGCGCTCAAACTCCTCGGCGGAAGCGCGGAATAGCTGGTAAATATCCTCAAGGGTTACAGGTTCACTCATGGACTGACATCGAAAATAAAACACCCCTAATTATTTTAGCGATTCGGTCGAGAAAACCGAGGAGAGCGAGAGAGCAAAAACGAGATAAATATTAAGAATTATGTAGAAAACTTGACACAAGTATCGTGCTGTGTTATTGTTCCTTATCTTGAATGTCAGGTGAAGAGCCTCGGTTTTACCGCAGTTAGAGCTTTCTAAACATTTTAAACCTTTGTAGCACAAGGCTTTCAAGACTCGGTTAACAATTTGTAATATTCCTTACTAATTATTTATTCCTCCTTTTGCATGAGTGCCTGTTGCCTGTTGCCTGTCCTGATAAGTAGCCTATACTCAGCGGATTTAGTATTAGTGTTCCTCTAGTATGTCACGGTCAAGTCTGTATTAAGGGAACTCGCATTATTTTCTCTACTGGAATGGAAATGCGAAACCTTTGCATCAGCGTACATCTGCCTTTTTCCGGATACAGGCAAAGCTCTCGATGCAACGCAAACCTGTTATAATCACCAACTAGATGGAATCCGTGACCGCCTGCAAATGTATCCAGGCTTTGGGGTGGGAAAGCTGCAATGACAACTGACTTTATCGAGATCTACGAACACGCTTTACGCCCAGAATTGTGCGAAGAGATCAGGCATCGTTTCGAAGCCAGCGACCGCAAGTCGGATGGACGGATCGGTCATGGAGTCGACAAATCCAAGAAGAACAGCACCGACATCACCATCACAGGCCTCTCCGAGTGGAGCGATTTGCACAGTCAGATACTCGACAGCACACTGCGTCACCTGATGTTGTACATTCGCAAGTATCCATACCTGGTCACGAGTGCGTTCGCATTAAGCTGGCAAGAGCCGGCTACCGGACTGGTCAGGCCGTTAACAACTTCGGATGTTGGAGCGGCATCGGACCTGGAACTCGCCGAGTATTTGTTCAGAGTATTTCGACCCGGAGCGATCAACGTTCAGAAATACTCGAAGAGTGTCGGTGGTTACTACTACTGGCATTCGGAAATCTATCCTCGCGACCCAGCTGCCGAGACGCTCCATCGCGTCCTTTTGTTTATGTTCTATCTGAACGATGTAGAGCGCGGTGGTGAGACGGAGTTCTTGTACCAAGAACGGAAGCTCAAGCCGACCTCTGGGACGATGGTGATCGCTCCCGCCGGTTTTACCCATACCCATCGCGGCAATGTGCCCGAGTCGCACGACAAATACATTCTGAGCAGCTGGATCTTGTTCAACCGCGCCGAGCAGCTCTATGCGCGCAAACCCAATCCGGCGTGAGACGACACCAGCGACACAAAGACAGGCATTGCCAACCTCGCCATTTTACTGGCAACCCGAACGTTGCCTGGCTCACGATAGACGGAGTCAACGGGCCACCGTCTGGTGATGGTAGCTCTCTACTCGCGCTTAGAAATTAATTGAATGGAAACTATCAGTAATCAGTGATCAATTAACCTTTAATCATGAGTCAGTTATGATGATGAAATTATTAAGCTCTGTAGTCATTTTGGCAAGTTTACTGAATGTTACACCTAGGATGGTAAATCATCCACCCCGACAAGTTGCTCAAGCGTCTAGCGTTTCTTCGATTCAAGGTTATTGTTTTTCAGTCGCTAATGATGATCTAGATTCTACGGCGAGGATTTATATTCAGGGAAATCAAGTCACGGGTCGGGTAGAAGCTACGATTCATAATGAACAAGAATCTTATTATAGTTCCTATACTCAAACCTTACAAGGAAGGAAAAATGGGAATCAGTTAAACTTAAATATCAAGACAAAAATTGAGTTAGATACTCAAACAACTCAAGAAAAATGGACGTTAACTTCAGATTCTTTGAATACGGGACGAGTCGTTTATCAAAAACAACCTTGTTTAGTATCTCAAATTCGGTTGGCACCAGGAACTAATACCACTGCAGTTAATCAATCGGTTGTTCGAGGTAGTCGAAATATTTATTTATTAAGAGCGAATCAAGGACAGAGAATGGATCTGAAAATTACAGCATTAGAAAATAATGCCGTATTCGATGTGATTGCACCGAATGGGCAAACTTTGAAAACAGAAGCTACCCAATCTAGTTTAAAATTACCGGCTACTGGAAATTATGAAATAATTGTAGGGGGAACTCGTGGCAATGCCACCTATAAATTAAATGTTAAAATTCAATAAATAGAAGGAAACATGGAACAGCCTTGAGGTTGGGGGAGTCTTGACTCTTGCCTCATCTCAACCAGCAATTTAAATGCGCGGGCAGCTTATCCTATATGGTACTGTTTAATTTTATTCCCACAAAAGTTGATTATGTCCTTACCTGAACTCCCTCTTCATCTTCAATTAACCCAAATGATTTCGGGTTACTGGCTATCTCAAGCTAAGCTAAAACGCACTTAAACCACCTAAAATAAAAATGGCTCTTCGGTTTGTGTTATGCAATGGACGGGGTTTATAAGGGATGTAACCCTTATGTAGAAAGACATTTGGCGATTTTTGTTAATTGTTTTCGATCTAGAACGAACTAATCAATTAAGTCTCTTGCCAGATAAGGATTTAGTCGATTTATGCCCCCCCTATCGAACCATACCAAGTAACGAAGAACCCATTTCTTAAGATAGACAACAGAATTTATCTCCGACTACTTAACGGCATTATTCAGGGGGGATATTCATACAATACTGAAAAACAATCGAACGTTGCTTTTTTTCCTCTCTATCCTATTTTATTCAAATAAATTGCATCTTTAACTTCTTTAATTTTGCCTATTTATGGTCTTCTTTTTTCTAATTTATGTCTAATATTTGTCTTAATTTTTGTTTATAAAAATAGCAACATTTATCTGAATAAGAGAGGCTGTAAAAAGGTTTTAATTCTTATGTTAATTTTTCCTAACTCCTTTTTTTATAGCTGTTTTTATAGAGAAAGTTTATATTTGCTAACCACCTCTGCTTGTTTTTATTTCTTTCTGAATAAGAAATACTTTTGGTCTGGATTTTTGGGATTTTTTGCCAGTTTAACTAGAGTCACAGGAGTAATAATTTTTCTGGCTTTTGCTATCGAATTACTCTGGAAATATTTAAAGAAAAAAGAACTGCCCAAGAGAGAAAGTCTTTTCCTATTATTAATACCCTGTGGTTTAATTGCTTATATGGTATTTTTAGCGTGGAAATTCAACGAACCTTTGGCATTTGTTAAAATTCAGGATATGTGAGGTAGAAATGAGAGAGTATTTTCTTTAATTACTCTAATAAACTACTGGAAGAATATCAATTGTATAGAACTCTTGCAAATTAATTATATGTTATAATGATGGGTTAACTAATTTTCCCCAAAAAATTAGTTAACCAGTACATTCGTCCTGAATGAAAACTTGAAGTTTAACTTTTAACTCAAAACTCTTTAGATATGCTTTAATTTGGTTATCAAAACCTCTTTATTTAAGCGGCACAAACTATCTCAATTATAAAAATTGAGAATAAATTCTCCTTGACTTGA
>NZ_JAPZQJ010000352.1:0-13658 GCF_027530405.1 Microcystis sp. LE19-41.2A
GTTAAAAATTATCAGATGCCCCCCTTATCAAGGGGGGATTAAGGGGGGACTAAGGGGGGATCGGCACCCCCCTTATCAAGGGGGGCAGGGGGGATCGAACCTAAAATCCATTTTTAATTTAATTATAACCAGCTACTTATCTAAAATAGATAATGTGATGTCGAGGAGTAGAATCAAGTCTAATTTTATGAACAATATCTTACCCATCCTAGCTTTGTTAATGTCGGTGTCGGGAATTGCCGTGTCTTTGGGACGGGAGGAAGTCCGATGTCATCTCGGTTTAGAATCGGCAGCCTGTCCCCAGGAAGAACAAAAAACCAGGGAAGACACCCCCGCAACTACCCCCGCAACTACCCCAGAATCTCCCCGGATAGAAGAAACTCCCGCGGAAAGTACCCGTAATATCGAACCTTCCCCCGAAGTTTCCCCCTCTCCTGAAAGGGAAACCCCGGTGGAATTCACCCCCATCCCGGAAAATAACCCCAGTCCAGAAGCACCCCCCGAAAATCCCCCCACCTCAGAAACCAAAGCGGTGGAAAAAACTCCAGATGCAGAACAAAGTCCCGATGTCAATCCATCTAAAGATGGAGAAACTGAAAGTATTCCATTAGAGGTTATTCCCCCCGGACAGTAAAATCGGACAAAATCAATTTCTGGTGGGGTAGGGTTGATTCATGAATCAACCCTACAGATCCCGGACAGTAAAATCGGACAAAATCAATTTCTGGCTGAGGATAGGAACTCATGCAAGAAGTAGTTATACTAAATCTGGTTATTAAAGACTGATTATTCATTCCCCTTTTTGCATGAGTGCATGAGTAGAAAACGGGTTTCTCGGAGAAACCCGTTTTCTGTGCGTTACTCAACGGATTTAGTATAACTACTTAATTTTTCTGCTGCTGTTGCTGATTAGGTAAAAACTATTTACTTTTAGTCAAAATTAATTAACTTCTAATCCCGGAATGCTTAACTGTTCGGTTTTTGGCTGTGTTTCCCCCAGATAATCCCCCTGCAACATATTAATTAAACAGCCACCAAGATGATAGGCCATATTCACGGGAACCGCGTTACCAATCTGTCGATATTGAGAGGTTAAATTACCGGTAAATTGCCAATCATCGGGAAAGGACTGCACTCGTGCATATTCTCTCACAGTCAGAGGACGAGTTTCTTGGGGATGACATCTTTCTGTTTGGGTTTGTGCCGGACTACAGGTAATAGTTAAAGCCGGTTCATCCCAAGATAATCTTTTAGCATATCCTGTCCGTCCGCCGTGATTTTTGAGACTATTTTTCATATATTCTTTTTGAATATCCATCGGCAAATTCCGCCAATTTCCTCCTGCGGGAACTAAGGACATAATCTCTTTTTTTCTTTCTTTATATTCTACTCCTGGAGAACTGGGACAATTCTCTAGGGCTTTTTTCAGAGAAATAGTATAGTTTCTATATTGGGGAAAAATCGGTTTAATATTTAGATCTTGACGGGTGGCGATAATAATTAATCTTTCTCTTTTTTGGGGAACATCAAGAAATTGAGCCGATAAAACTTGATAAGCAGCATAATAACCGATTTCCTGTAAAGCTTGCAGCATTAATTGCAGAGTTTCTCCTTTTTTATTGCTTAATAATCCTCGAACATTTTCGGCTATAGCGATTTTAGGTTGCACTTCCTGTAAACAACGAGCAAATTCAAAAAATAGGCTTCCTCTCAAATCTTCTAATCCTTTTCCTAACCCAGCATAACTAAAAGGTTGGCAGGGAAAACCTCCAGCTACAATATCTATTTTGTCTCTAAAATTGGAAAATTTAATCTTTTTTATGTCTTGATTTATAACATTCCATTGCGGTCGATTAAGTCTTAAAGTATTAACACAATCTTGATTAATTTCCACCAGTAATTGCGTTTTTAGTCCCGCATTTTCTAAACCTAAAGCCATACCACCACAGCCAGCAAATAATTCGATAACCGTGTAATTAGTTGGCTCAACAGTTTGTAAAATTCTCAATTCTCTGGGGGATTGGTTATTTTTAAGATTGGTTAATTGCTCGAGATCAAATAACCAATCAACTTGATTGATTTTCTGACCTTTGATTAATTTTTTCTTTTGCCATGTTAGTATTTCTGCGGTAGTTACACCGAGAATATTAGCGGCTTTTTGTAGATTTACCTGAGTCATAACCAATAATTAACAACTTATCTACCTCTCTATTATACATCAAAGTAGCTAAACTTGATAAAGTTTTTTTTCGATTTTCCTGACTGTCATCTTTAACTTATTCAGGATAGTTTCATAATCTAAGTCCAACATTGACCAAAAAGCTTGCCCTGCTAATAGCTCAATATTATTCTCTTTAGCTTTGGTTTTGCTAATTGTCCAAGAATTGCCCATATCTAAAGCAGCGGCAAAAACTGAGTTAGGATGTATTTTTAATTCATTGATACTCCGATCACTCTGGCTACCAGTAAGAGTATCTTTTTTAGTTTTTAATTGAGTGTATTTGATTATTCCTTGATTAAAAACTACTAAATCCACACCTTTGATTTTAAAATTTAGAATTTTTTCTGGTACAAAAACCTGTGAACTAATAGAAGCAATTTCTTCTAAAGTATGACCTAGACTTTCCGAGATAAGATTGACATATTTATTCGATAAGTACAAGTTTTCACATTGAGCAAACTCAAAAATATTTTTAAATCCTTTCTTCTTTTTGAGAGATATATTTTTAAAATCCTGTTTTTCTTTCAGGATTTTTTCAACTACTTTAGACTGGAACTCCTCCAAAGCATCATCGATTTTTTGATCCCTATTGTCTGCAATGTCTGTGTCTGTTTTTCTATTTTCTTGAAAATATTCAAAAATGAAATCATCAATTAGACGACAAATTTGATAAGTATCTACCAAGTCATGAGTAACAAAGGTAGGAATTTTGATCGCAGGTTTCTGTAAATTAATTTCTTCTAATAATTGGGTCAAGTTATGGCGATAAGAGTATAAATAGCTCATTATAGTTAGGGTTTGCTGAATAAATATAAAAACCTTGTTGGATAATACTTTTAGACTTTTTTGACCTCAAAAAGTGCCGACCATTGGAGTGATTGAGGGGAAAATTCAGGTACTTTTTCCCTGAAAATTAGGTAGTTGACCACCTGAAAATCGGTAAAACCCTACACCCCACACCCCACACCCCACACCCTGCCCCCAGGGAAAACTTTTTCAGCAGACCCTAGTTAGTTGCTGGGTTGGGATTGTTTACTGTTTAATTACAACTATAGCGGTGTGCAGTCGTATGAGGTACAGTGTCACGAGCTATAAACCATGCTAGGCAAAGCTTGGTTTGTATCTCACTCAAGCGCTTACCGCTATATAGCAATAGTCAATAAATTGTGAAAAAGCATCAAATCTTTTCAATTCGTTAAAATTAAATATTAACAGGGTCAATATATAATCTCTTATCTAAAATTGGTGTTTTTTGAATATTATTGACTTTGGCAATTGCTGATTCTAAACATAGCTGGTTTTCTGAAGATACAAACAGCCTACTGCTTTCCAATACCTCAAATGCTACCTCTCTAGAAATTTGTTCTATTACCTCTTGGCTAACTTGATTATTTAAGTTGATAAAATTAATTATATCCTCTATAATAACTTTACCAAATTTATTCTTAAATTTTCTTTTTTGTCTTAATACTTTCTGAAATAGCTTGGCTTTGACACCTATTTTTTCAATAATATCAGCATTATAAAAAGGTACGCCAAGAACGTTAGATTCTTGTCCTACAATTAAAACAATTCTTGCTTGCTGCTTGCTGACTCTTGCCAGTTCCTTTAAAATGTCACCCATATCTAAACAGTATTGTACTACAGTGTAAAAACGATTACTCCTATTTGCTCTATTAGAGCCAATTTCTGACTTGGCTATCTTGAGTAAATCCCATCCTAAGATTTCAGCAGATTGACGATAATTTTGATGGTAATTAAAAACATTTATATAGGGTGGAGAAGTCACAACAAAATCTATCTGATTATTTTTTAGTGGGAGAGAACGAGCATCAGATAATCCAACCCTGATCGGCTTTTGAGAGTAAGGTAGCTTAGTAATTATATTGCTAAGATGTAAAAATTTTTTCTGAATAAATTCCTGAGTAATTTTATTGTTACACACATCAAAAATGATTACTAAAGCATCAAATAAAACCTTTGACCGATCCGGTAGCATATTCCTAGTATTTTGCAATTTATCTACTAAATTTTCTACTTGGTCACTGACTTCAAAAATTCTCAAAGGAAATTCTTGATCGAGGATATTTCTCAGGTTTTTAAGAACTTCTTTTTTTTGAGAATCATTGATAAATTCATAGGTACGACTCATGATATAAGCAGCGGGATTAATCTCAAATCCATAAGCTTCTAGGGATAAATAACTTGCCTCTAGCAAAACAGTTCCGCTACCCACAAAAGGATCGAGGATGACCGAATTAGATGGGCAATAGAAACTTAAAATAGTCTCTATCAGTTGGGGTGAAAACTGACCTCGCCAAACAAATAAATTGGCTCTAGTTTTATCAATAATGTCAAGTTTGTCTTGGGGTATAGGTTGATCAAAATCTGGCAACTTTCAATCTCCCTCTATTGCTAAGAACAAAATTAAAGTTCTACTTTATCTAGAGAACAAACACCATAAAATGTCGGGGCTGAACAGGGTTCAACCCCTCAATATTTTCCTACTTACGTCCCGGAACTGTATATTTAAAATTCATCGGGCCAGTATAACCAGAAACCTCCGCTAATTTCTCTAATCTTTGGGTTCCCGAATATTCTTGACCCTTAATAATCCAAGTGGGGAAACCTTTAATTCCGGCATCGCGACAAGCTTGGGGATTACCATTAACCCCTTGGGGATCACATTCGATATAAACCCCTTCTTTTTTGAGGATTTCTCCCGCTTCCTTACCAAATAACTGTTTTTGATCGTAACAGTGGGGACACCAAAAAGCCCCGTATTCCTTCGCACCAATTGCTTTTAAATGTTTAGCCAGGGCGATTTCTGCTTTTCCCGAAACCGTGGTTACTTCCCAACCGTAGGGAGGTTTAGCCGCTGTCATTGGCCGGGTAATTTCTTCTTTTCCTGCTGCCACCGTGGGGGAATTTACTCCTGCGTAAACCGCTAAAGTTCCCACAAAAGTAATCATTGCCACTACAACCATCGGCAGTATAATTTGTCCTAAACCTTCCCATTCGCGACCGATAATTGTGAGAATTAATAGGGTTAAAGCGAACAAAGCTGAAGTGATGCAGTAGGGACACAATTCCTTTAATTCCGTGGCTAGAATATACATTAAATAACCACTAAATACCGCCATCGCCGTCGCCCCCGCTAACAGCAATAACCAGGTATTATTTTCTAAACTTTTGCGGAGATTTTTCTGAGTTTCCCCATTAATAAATAGAGGACTGAGGGCAAAAACCGCCATGGCAATATAGGCCAAAAAACCGAACAAACTCAAGGGCAGCCCGAAAACCGTAGCGTAGGGACTATTAAGAACACCAGTACAACCAGCCCCATCACTAGCCCCGGCGGTACAGGCAGCAGCCCCTCCCGTCAGTTTGGTAATGGTTAAATAGCCGGTCAGAATCGCCCCCACGATCGAAACGCCCCCAATTAGAGGCCGGGAGTAGCGATGAATCCAAGGTACAGAACGACGACGCATAATATTATTTAGATTAAATTACAGCAGAATTCGGGAGTCAGGAGTCAGGAGTCAGGAGTCAGGAGTCAGAAGGTAAATCGAAATGTACTTTGTTGAAAGGAAAAATTCCGTAACGATATCGCGTTAATTAGGACATTTTCAATTCCTAAAAACTTAGGCTCGCTGACGACCGATAACTATCCGCCATTCTAGCAAGGGGTTATGTGGACAGAGGCAAAGAAGGGAGAGAATTATCAATTTTTGCCTTTTGATCGTTGATCTGCCGGGCTGTTTCCACAAATTGCGACACCCGGATCGGATCCACCGGTTCAGTAATTTTGCCATGACGCTTGAGGGAACTAGCCACGATCACCCCATCAGCAGCCGGCAGCAACTGCCCGATATTGTCCAAATCAGCCCCGCTGCCGATAAAAACCGGTGTTCCCTTGGCCGCCGCCACTGCCAGTTCCAAATCCTCAAAACTAGGGGGGCTACCGGTAGCCCAACCGGAGAGGATCACCCCGTCTGCTAGTCCCCGTTCGATCGTATCTTGCACCGCCGTAGTCAGATTAGGGGTTCCCAAGGGGCGGGCGTGTTTAACCAAAACATCCGCTAAAATCTTGACCTCAGACCCCAATTCGCGCCGATAACGCAGGAGTTCGTGGGCCTGACCCTCAATAATGCCCTGATCGGTGGCCATAACCCCCGTTAGCACATTAACCCGAATAAATTGGGCATTGACACAGGTAGCGATCGCTAAAGCACTATGGGCATCATTGCGGAGAACATTAAGACCAATCGGTAAGACCACCAGATTTTTAATGCGATCAACAATTAAAGTCATGGCACTAACCACGGCCGGATCCACCTGTTGCTTAGTAAAGGGGGCATCAAAAAAATTCTCGATAATCAAACCATCAACACCGCCGGCAGCCAAAGCCGTCGCCTCCTGTTCAGCCCGCTCGATCACCGTCTTGAGACTGCCACCCCAACGGGGGGAAGTGGGCAGGGGGGCGAGATGAACCACGCCAATAATCGGGTTTTTTGTCTTGAAAGTTGCAATTAAGTTCACAGCGTCTACTACTCTTAGCGTCCCCAACCAGGCGCCGCTCACCCATTTTAACAGGGTGAAGGCCTACCCACGGTTCCACGGGGGGGAAATTATTTTAACTTAGTGTCAGCATTCGTCCCGATGCGCTTAGTGCGATGGGACAGGGCTTTTAAAGGGGCGAAGTAATTCGCCCCACAGTTCCCCTCATCAATGCTGACTTTGTATATAGACAATTCCAAAAAACTATGTTATCATAAACGGGTCTTGACCACTATTCCTTAAGCGATAACCGAGCTTCGGGGGGTCGTGTTGCAAGAAAAAGTGTGGGTCTTAGGAACTAGGACTCCTGCCTGGGTCGGGAAGGTAAGACTTGCTATCTTTCGAGGTAGAAAGCGCATCCCATTGAAGCAGGAAGCTCTCAAATCCGTTGAGAGTAGTTCACAATGTCTTAACATTAAAAGAGAAGTTTAAGATTTGGTTGATACTCGATCGCATGGGCAATAAGCCAACCATCGCTATCTCACACCTAGGCTGTGAGAAAAACCGGATCGACTCCGAGCATATGTTAGGACTGCTGGCCAAGGCCGGCTATCCCGTAGATAATGACGAGGAGTTGGCCGATTACGTTATCGTTAATACCTGTAGTTTCATTCAAGCAGCTAGAGAAGAATCCGTTCGCACCCTCGTGGAACTGGCGGAAGCTAATAAAAAAATTATTATCTCCGGCTGTATGGCCCAACATTTCCAAGATGAACTCCTGACGGAATTGCCGGAAGCCGTGGCCATTGTCGGCACAGGGGATTATCAGAAAATCGTCGAGATCGTGGAACGGGTAGAGACGGGAGAACGAGTCAAAGAAGTCAGCACCGATCCCACTTTTATCGCCGACGAAAATCTGCCCCGTTATCGCACCACCAGCGAGGGAGTCGCCTATCTGCGGGTGGCTGAAGGCTGCGATTATCGCTGTGCCTTCTGTATTATTCCCCACCTGCGCGGCGATCAAAGATCCCGTTCGATCGAGTCGATTGTGGCCGAAGCGCGACAATTAGCCAGCCAAGGAGTCCAAGAATTAATTCTCATTTCGCAAATAACAACCAATTATGGGTTAGACTTATATGGCGAACCCAAATTAGCGGAACTCTTGCGAGCGCTGGCAGAAGTCGATATACCTTGGATTCGCGTTCACTACGCTTACCCGACCGGGTTAACGCCAAAGGTTATCGAAGCGATCCGAGAGAGCCCGAATGTTTTACCCTATCTAGACTTGCCGCTACAACATTCCCATCCCGACATCCTGCGGGCGATGAACCGTCCCTGGCAAGGACGAGTCAACGATGGCATTATCGAGCGGATCAAGCAAGCTATCCCGAACGCGGTTTTACGAACGACTTTTATCGTCGGTTTCCCCGGAGAAACCGAGGAACATTTCAGCCATCTGCTGGAATTTGTCAAGCGTCATGAGTTCGATCACGTCGGGGTGTTTACCTTCTCCGCCGAAGAAGGTACAGCCGCTTTTGACCTGCCCGATCCAGTGCCACAGGCAATTATGGACGAACGCCGCGAAAGGTTGATGTTAACTCAGCAACCGATCTCGGAACGCAAAAATCAAGCTTATATCGGTCAAACTGTCGATGTTCTCATCGAACAGGAAAACCCAGAAACAGGAGAATTAATCGGGCGCTCCGCTCGTTTTTCCCCGGAAGTGGATGGCTTGGTTTATGTGACAGGGGAGGCGATTCTAGGTGCGATCGTACAGGTCCGAATCACTGCGGCCGATACCTACGATCTCTACGGCGAAATAGTCTAATTTTTCCATTTTTCTTATTTAATTCCCACAAAACAATCCCTATGACCACTGGTTTCAACAATTTAGGTTTATCCGATAGCCGTCTTCAACACCTAGAAACGCTTGGATTCACCACCCCCACGGAAATTCAAACCAAAGCCATCCCTCTCCTTCTAGAAGGGCATGACATGGTAGGAATGTCACAAACGGGAACCGGCAAAACCGCCGCCTATTCCCTGCCTTTACTGGAACGCATGGACACCAAAAATCCTAACGTTCAAGCTTTAATCCTCACCCCCACCCGGGAATTAGCCCAACAGGTGGCCAGCGCCATCAAAGATTTCTCTGATGATCGTCGTCTCTTTATCCTGACAGTCTGTGGTGGTCAATCCATGGAACGTCAGATCCGCAGTCTGGAAAAAGGTGTCCAGATTGTGGTCGGGACTCCCGGCCGGGTAATCGATCTGCTCGATCGCAAAAAACTCCATCTCGAATCCTTAAACTGGGTAGTCCTCGATGAAGCGGACGAAATGCTCAGTATGGGTTTTATCGATGATGTGAAGAAAATTCTGCAAGCATCCCCCTCCACCCGTCAAACCGCCTGTTTCTCGGCAACTATGCCCCGGGAAATCCGCGATTTAATCGCTAATTTCTTGAAATCTCCCGTTTCTGTGACGGTTTCTCAACCCCAGGCCGCTCCTGCTAAGATCGAGCAGAAAATTTATCTGATCCCTCGCGGTTGGACGAAATTAAAAGTCCTGCAACCCCTGTTAGAGATCGAACCCCTAGAATCGGCGATTATTTTCGTCCGCACCAAGCAAACCGCGGCCGAATTAACCAGCAAACTGCAAGAAGCGGGGCAAACGGTGGATGAATACCACGGTAACTTAAGCCAAGTGCAACGGGAACGACTGGTGCAACGTTTCCGCGAGGGCAAAATTAAATTAGTGGTAGCCACGGATATCGCAGCCCGCGGTCTAGATGTGGAAAATCTCAGCCACGTTATTAACTATGATCTGCCGGATAATGCCGAAACCTATATTCACCGCATTGGCCGCACGGGCCGCGCTGGTAAAACGGGAACTGCTATATCTTTAGTAGAACCGATCGATCGGCGTTTGTTGCGTCAGATTGAACAGCGTCTGCGTCAACGTCTGGAATCTAGTCCCATTCCTAGCCGCACCGAAGTGGAAGCAAAACGCCTGGCCAAGCTGCAAAATCAGCTAAAAGAGGCTTTATCGGGGGAACGTATGGCTTCTTTCTTGCCTTTAGTGCGGGATTTAAGTGAAGAATACGATCCCCAAGCGATCGCGGCGGCTGCCCTGCAAATGATCTACGATCAAAATTGTCCCCAGTGGATGAAAACCGATTGGGAAGTTCCCGCACCGACGAGCAGTAAACCGGTGATTAATAAAACTCCCCGCAGTGGTGGTAGTAAGTACCCCTCTAAGTCGAATAACCGTCCTTCCCTGGACAAAAAAATCGTCTTTCAGGAACGTTAATTTTTAGTTCTTGAATAGATAACTTTAAGAGTTGATAGACCGTTTTGGTTCTATCAACTTTTTTTTGTCAGGTAATTTCCCAGTACGTCGTCGAAAGCATTCTACATAATTTTATAGCTAAACTTTTGATAATTGATTCTAATCAAGTATTTGGGCTTTGTTTGACATTTTTGCTGATAATTACTATATAATTGTCTTAAATGAATAAATTTGAACATTTAATATGTCGAGTTCGTCAGAACCTTATCGTGGGAGGGTACAAGCTCAAGGAGACGATATCCAGCAAGAGGGTGGATACAGTTGTTCTTGGGCAAGAAAAAATCCTGTTACTGCTAAAGAAGGATTATCATTTCTTGCTAATATTAAAGGGCAATGCAGCGAATGTCAACGAGAGGAACGGAAACAAGCGTTTAGAAAAGCTGAACGCTTTGTTACAAATGCTAGTGAGCAAGGTGGTGTCACTCCAGAGGCACAACCGCACTCATTTCAGGATTCTAAACGTAAAACTAAAAACGCCCGTGTAGATATTGAAATTCGCAGTGGTCTTACCTTTATCCCTTCGCCCCAAACAGAATGACAACGATGCTTAGAAGAGTACAACAATTTTTAGACTCTGGCGATAGTGATAACGCTAGAGAAGAAATTGATAGAGCTTTCGGCAATCTGAGAAGGGTGGATAGTCATGTTAGAGAGTTTGCAGATCTGTTGGCACTGGGATCGATCAAAGCTTCAGAAATCGGCTTAGGGGTATTGGGACGTAAGCTTCTACAGAATGACAGCGAGATTAACAATGAGGTTGTTTGGTTATTTATTGCGTCAATTTTATCTCGCAATAGTATTCCCCCTGATAGTCCATCTAGAATCAGCCTACTTGTTCTTACCGCTTCTGTCAATAGTTGGGAATTACCAATTTTTGCGCTTCTTGCCCCTGCCCTCGACGCTTTTTTTAAAGTTAGTCTTGCGGACGGAACCCCTTTAATTGCCGAACAAACTTTTGATTTTTTGGCCACTTGGGGAAGAATTTATGCGAAAGCACCTCATGTCAAAACGCAGCTTCAAGAACTTCAATCTCTTAGTAATAATCTATTAGAGCAAGTAGATGACTCAGAGTTAAAAGCTGAATGGTCAGAGGGAATTAATATATTTTTTGAAGAAGCCAGGACAACCAAATATTCAGATAGTAATGTTTTTTCTGCTGGTGAAGAATTAATTAAAAAAATTTATAATACTCAAAGTTTACAGCGCAATACAGAAGATAAGAATTTGGCAGAGACAAAAGACAAGTTACTCCAATTAGTCACTTCGTCTCTTGCCACTATTGGAACAGTTCTTGATAGTCATGGAGTCATACTAAATCCGGTTATTAAAAACTGATTATTTATTTCCCCTTTTGTCTCTTGCATGAGTGCCTGTTCTGATATGTAGCGCATACTCAACGGATTTAGTATTAACCCTATATACTTTTGACTTTTTTATACTGTTCCGTCACGGCGGCATTTAATAGATCATCTTTAAAATTTCTGATTAATTCAATTACTAAATTATAAATACTGATGTATTCTTCATAATCGATAGTTAAATACTTGCCATGAGCAATTTTATTTCTTTGGGTGAGAAGTTGTTCATCAATAGCTTTCTGCCGAAGTTGATAATCACTATCATCAATTCCTAGAATAGTACAGATATCAGTGAAAACTTCAAAATTGAGATTAGATTTGGTGTTAATAATATTTTCGTGGGGTATAGAAGCTGTATTTTCTAGGTTATCAAGTAAATTTTTGATCATCTCTTTTTGTAACTTAAATTTATTGGTTTTTATTAACTCATTTATAGATTTTCTAGAACTAAGGGCAACGAAACAGTAATCCAGTTCATGATAATTTAATTTTTTTAAGGAAACAAACTGCAAATAACATTCTGCTGCATATTTAATAAAACCTTCCCAATGGGCATAGAGAGTGGTTATTCCGGCTCTAATTAATACTTCTTGCTCAGTTCCTTTTTGTGGAGGAATTTTAGTTTTTAAAATACTAAGTTCTTTAATTCGCCATGCCATATCTTCATCTAAGTTTTTCTGGAGAATTTCGATAGTTCTATTATCTTTACTCATTACTTTTTAAAATATTTTTTGCCAAATTCAATCATTTTGTGCATTCTAGTTCTAGCTCTCGATCCTGTACCGATGTTAGAAATAAAGTCAGATTCTGACCACATTTCCTGAATTTTTGTTCTTAGCAGTTCAATATCTTGAGTAGAGTAATCATCAATATTTTCTCGTAATCCTGTGGTGATCGCTTCATAAGCAGAATCGAGAAATTTACCCTTAAATCTTGTTCCATCATATTTGGTAAAAGTATCTTCACTCGTCGCTTGATCAAGCAATAAAAACATTTTAGCGAATTTTTCTTGCTCTAACACACGATCAAAAGTGATGGAATTGCATAATTTTATCAAATAGTCAGTCAAATATTCATTAACCTCTTTTTTGTTCAATGATGTTGGACCAAATGTGGGAGAAGACAGGGCAAAATATTTAAGAATTAGTTCCAAGTCGTAGCGTTCTTGTCTTAATCGCTCGGATAGGGAAATACAATTTTTAAAGTTCTCATTTTCTGCCAAGTCTTCTAACCACTTATATAGGCTTTTATCTAGCATAATCAAAAGACAATTACGCACCTCTTGATAAGATAAAAAAGAGCCACCAGTATTTAAACGATGAAAAACTTCAAACTTAGCATTTTTATCCGATTCTTTTTGGATAATCTGAACCTGTATTTTCGCTCTTTTGAAATCTATTTTTAGAGACGGGGGCAAATTATACTCTCCTTCCTCTGCACCTTCCCACATAACTCCGTTTAAGCTAGGTAATAACTTAGTACCTTGAAGCACCAGTTTCGGTTTTTTCTTAGTTTCATCGTCCTCATCTCTTAAATCGCCAACAAATTCCAAAATTGTTGAAATCCTTTGTAATCCATCCACCAATTCCCAAACACTATCTTCTTCTCTCTGATAGACAAAAATAGAGGGAATAGGAATTCCTAATAGTATCGATTCTATGAATCGGCTTTTTTGGGCTATTGTCCAACGAAAATATCTTTGAAAATCTGGATTAATTGTCATTTCTTTGTTATTATAAAGACTAATAATCTCTCCGATTGACATAGGATAGTTATCGGTACGAAATTCTTTAGTTTTTGCCTTAACTTCTTCTAATAAATTCATCTTATAGCAGTTATCTTAATGGTGAAGTACACAGTTTTCGTTTTGGGGAGCCGGTCGTCAGGATTCGATACCAAATTAGGTTACACTTCATCTTTAGAAACAAAGCTGTAATTTTTCTATACTTAGTATAATCCCTATATTCTACTTTAATACCATCCGCCAATTCAAAAATGAAACGCGTCAACCTCAAGAGTTGACAGAAAAAGGCTCATCCCCGCAATTGGCACAAACATCAATTTTCAGGTGGCTAATCTGCAAAGACGCGATTTATCGAAAATTTGGGTTAAAACCCCGTCCTTTTAGGACGGCTTTAAGCTACAATGGAAAAAGCGATAACCAAGCTAAAAACTGAACCTTGACAACAGATAGTAGGGGGTTTTGTTCAGAAAAGAATTCAAATTCGGCC
>NZ_JAPZQJ010000673.1:0-1998 GCF_027530405.1 Microcystis sp. LE19-41.2A
CTTTATATTCTGGCCAACATTTCTTCAACTCTGGTAAGCAATTTTGTTGGTCAAAATAGTTAAGGTTTTTACCAAACTTTTTCGACTCGGTTTTGCGATGATAAACACAAGCATTATAAAGAGAGCAGTGTAGCTTTTGACCGTAATGAAGCTTGTTATTTTGTGTTTGGTTTGGATCAAGACGAAAAGTAATTCTCTTGATAGCCATAACTGATCGACCTAGGAAAGTTATACTTTTAGTATAGCCTACAGATATAGTAGTCTGTCAAGTTTGAATTGAGGGATAGAGTTTTTTTAATTTAATACGAGCATCAGCAGTAGTAAATCTCCAGTCAACTGAATTTGACTTTTCATTTCGATTTTCTTCCCAGACCTTAATTTCTTGTTTTAAACTATCCATGTCTGGGATACGACGATCGAGACATTGACGATTCAAAACGCTCAACTCAATTTCTGCCATATTTAACCAGCTGCCATGTTTGGGAGTGTAATGAAATTCGAGTTTATCTAAAATTCTCTTGGCCTCTTCCGGTTCAAAGGCTTTATATAATGAGGCTTTTACATGAGTATTTAAGTTGTCTTGAATTACTCTAATTTTCTGGGCATCCGGATAACGCTCATCAACCAAATATTTCATTTGGTGTGCATAATCGCTCGCCGTCCTTTGTTGTGTAACTTCTACATGTCGCCCACCTTGTAATGGTTCAAAAAACATAAACATATTGGCTACACCATTACGCTCATATTGATAGTCATACCTTTCTGGTTCTCTCGGTTCGGCTGGTATTTTCTCTTTTGTTTCTTTGACTAATTGTTGACAACTCTCATCAAAACACAGCCAGGGATTTTGCTGGTCATACTCACTATGATAAATATCCAAGACATCTTCCATGGCACAGACAAACTCCGCTGATTCTTTTGGGGGAATGACCCATGATTGATTCAGCCATGGTTTCAATTCATTTTTTTTAAGGTTTTTCTGATGGTTTCTCGTGATATTTTTTCCACATATTCAAGTTCGACCATTTTATCTGCCAGCATTTGAAGTGTCCATTTTGCTCGTCCCGTTGGTGTTTCACTACAAGCGATGGCAATCAGAGCTGCTTCCTTTTCCCCATCGATAATTTTGGCACGGCGATGTTCTGGCTTTTTTCGAGTTAATGATGATTCAATTCCTGACTCGACAAATCTTTGTCGTACTCTCTCAATGGTGGCTTGAGCAACATTTAAGGCTTCACTAATTTTCGAGTCAGTCCAACCACCTTCCTGTTGATTGACATCTGCTAAAAGTAGTATTCTGGCATGGTTCATTTTGTAAGCTGCTATTTTTCCTTTCTTGGTTAGCTGCTCGAGTTCAGTTCTTTCGGAGTCTGTTAGCTCTACAATATATTTTTTCTTCGGCATTTTTTTGTCTGAAGTTGGATAACTTCTTCCAGATTAGCTCTTTTTTGGCTCTTCGTTACTTGTTATGGTTTGATAGGGGGGCATAGAGCGACTAAATCCTTATCTGGTAAAAGACTTAATTGATTAGTTCGCTCTAGATAAAAAACAATTGACAAAAATCGCTAAATGACTTTCTATATAAGGGTTCCATCCCTTATAACCCCCGTCCATTGCATAACACAAACCGAAGATCCCTCTTTTTTTATCCCTCAAAACAAAATTGATGCTCTAATAGGTTGTCAATATGAAACCCAGAAAAGGCTCTCATAGTGTTTTTAGCGTGCGGTTACACTTTGTTTTTGTCACTCATTAGACCTCTTGCAAAAGTCTTAAGTTGATCCTTGTACAGCAACATTTTTGAAGATTATCAACTACTAATAAATAATTAACTGAAAGTCCCTCCTATTATTGTTTCTATAGCGGGTTTCAGTTGAATGAGGTACAGCATGGATGACTAGGTAGGCTCTTTAAAAGGGGTATCGCAATAGCAACAATGGGTAAACCAGTGATGGATGTCTCGCAATGTAATCTGACTAAAGGCTTGAACGATCGCTT
>NZ_JAPZQJ010000167.1:0-1044 GCF_027530405.1 Microcystis sp. LE19-41.2A
TTGATGACCCAACGATTAAGCCTCTACCAGTAACAGATAAAGCCATCGGAATTGACTTAGGAATTAGTAGCCTCGTGATTACCAGCGATGGCGATAAAGTGTCTAATCCCAAGCATTTTAAAAAGCATTATCGGAGACTGCGAAGAGCATCTAAAAGCCTTTCTAGAAAACAGAAAGGGTCAAAAAATCGGGAAAAAGCAAGAATCAAAGTAGCCAAGATTCACGCTCAAATCACCGATAGCAGAAAAGACCATTTACATAAGCTAACCACTCAATTAGTTCGTGAAAACCAAACGATTGTAGTTGAGAATTTAGCCGTTAAGAATATGGTCAAAAACCCCAAGTTATCTCAGGCAATATCTGATGTAAGCTGGGGAGAAGTCACTCGACAATTAGCCTATAAATGCCGTTGGTACGGCAGAAATTACATCGAAATAGATAGATGGTTTCCCAGTTCTAAAAGATGTAGTAATTGCGGGTATATTGCTGAAAAAATGCCGTTAAATATTCGAGAGTGGGATTGTCCAATCTGTGGAACACACCATGACCGAGATATTAACGCTAGTAAAAATATTTTGGCCGCAGGGCTTGCGGTGTCAGTCCGGGTCGCGACCTGATGACCAGAACAGAGTAAAACTGGGGCGGCAGCTGCGAAAAATCCTTCGGGACACAAGCAGAAACCTAAATCGTGAGGTTTGGGAATCGCCGTCCGTTTTAGGGCGGTGAGGATGTCAAAATCTATACCAACTTAGATGATAATCTCGATTTTGTTATTTTGGGATAATCTGTTCTCTAGAAGTTCCTTTCACCTTGTCATCATTACCAGCGAAAAGGTTCCAAAAACCAGCAAAAATCAGCAATACTTGCAAAAGTTAAGTTTTTTATCTCAAATGTCGGGGTTTCACCCCGACCAATATAAAAGAGCGAAGCACGACTAAAATCTTGACAATCTCTGCTGTATAGGTTAACTTAAAATAAGTTGTTTGAGGTCGATAAACAATGATTATCTTAGAAATGAAAGCAGTGGTCAAACCAAGTCAGTCT
>NZ_JAPZQJ010000642.1:0-2118 GCF_027530405.1 Microcystis sp. LE19-41.2A
TGGGCTAGTCCTCGAATAGAAATTTTTTCTTTCTTCCAGACATCGATAATTTTTTGGCGAAAATCTACGGAATAGGGTCTCATAGGAAGCTGGCGAGTTCTATTATTTGTCTATTTGCTTTTCATTGTACCTCATAGCTCCAAGAAGTGCTATAATCCATTTCCGCACATAATAGCAAAACTGTTTTTGACTGAGCTTTTTTAGCAATATCTTGTAAAACTTCATCTTTGATGACAAGGGACGTAAGGAGAATTCACGATGAATAATTGGAAAAGTCCTATCCACCCCGGTGAAATTTTAGCTGATGAATTAGAGGAAATTAATCTTGATGTTTCTCAGCTTGCCACAAGAGTTAATATCTCTGAGAATGAACTTGAGCAAATTCTCAAGGGACAAGGAAATATCACGGGAGATATTGCTTTAAAATTAGGGCGTTTTTTTAATACAGGGGCAGAAATTTGGATGAATTTACAAAAAGCCTATGAGTTAGATCTAGCGAGGGAAAAGTTAGGAAATACCCTCGAAAAAATTATTCCTTATCAATCCCTGTCTTCAGGATAAATTCTCTTGAATTCTATAATTATTCATTTGACATACTGGCTGCATCTCACATTTGCAGAAATAGCGACAATCAGCAATTATCAGTTATCCTTAAACTGATACAAATGTATGAATAACCGCGTGTGGGAGTTAATCCTACTGTTAACAGTGGACTAGCTGATCACCACCAGTTGCATTAACTGGATCTTTTGCCAAAATGGAGTAAATATGGTAGCGGGGGGATAGTCAATGACAGCACAGGAAGTATTAGAGTTAATTCAACAGGCAAAGGACGAAAGAGTGAGGGAGTTGGATCTGTCCAACAAAAACTTAACAGAAATTCCCCCCGAAATCCCTCAACTCACCTCCCTGCAATCCCTCGACCTCAACAGTAACCAAATCAGGGAGATTCCAGGAGCGCTCGCTCACCTCACCTCCCTGCAACGCCTCTTTCTCAACAATAACCGAATCAGCGAGATTCCAGAAGCGCTCGCTCACCTCACCTCCCTGCAACGCCTCTTTCTCAACAATAACCAAATCAGCGAGATTCCAGAAGCGCTCGCTCACCTCACCTCCCTGCAACACCTCTACCTCAGCAGTAACCAAATCGGCGAGATTCCAGAAGCGCTCGCTCAACTCACCTCCCTGCAATTCCTCTACCTCAGCAATAACCAAATCAGCGAGATACCAGAAGCACTCGCTCACCTCACCTCCCTGCAATACCTCTATCTCTACAATAACCAAATCAGGGAGATTCCAGAAGCGTTCGCTCACCTCACCTCCCTGAAAAGCCTCTCTCTCAGCAATAACCAAATCAGGGAGATTCCAGAAGCGCTCGCTCGACGACTTACCTCCCTGGTATTCCTCTACCTCAGCAATAACCAAATCAGGAAGATTCCAGGAGCGCTCGCTCGACGACTTACCTCCGTGGGACACCTCAACCTCAGCAATAACCAAATCAGGGAGATTCCAGAAGCGCTCGCTCAACTTACCTCCCTGCAACGCCTCGACCTCAGCAATAACCCAGGGGACCTGCGTAGGAATAATATCCCAGCCAGACAGTCGCTCTGTAGAAGAATCAGACAAGCCATAAATGGTACATTATCAAAGCGCAAGTCCCCAGCGAGAAACCAACAACGATGACACCCCCCAAGAAACCCCCGAATCGGAGCAGTAAAGATTTGCTTACCACAGAAAGGTAACTTAGGCGAAAAAGTTTACAAATATTTAATATTAATCTCTCTTTTTATCAAACTGGGAAAACTCTTGGCCTTTTCCCGTTCTCAACCTCTTATACTAAATCCGGTTATTAAAAACTGATTATTTATTCTCCCTTTTGCCTCTTGCCTCTTGCATGAGTGCCTGTCCTCATATGTAGCCTATACTCAACGGATTTAGTATTATATGCTATGGCTCTTCGGTTTGTGTTATGCAATGGACGGGGGTTATAAGGGATGTAACCCTTATATAGAAAGGCATTTAGCGATTTTTGTCAATTGTTTTTGATCTAGAGCGAACTAATCAATTAAGTCTCTTACCAGATAAGGATTTAGTCGATTTATGCCCCCCTATCGAACC
>NZ_JAPZQJ010000516.1:0-1433 GCF_027530405.1 Microcystis sp. LE19-41.2A
GATAAATTCTCTCTAGCATTTTCTGGCTCTCGGGGTTTAGGTCTCTAATCAATCTCATTGTATTTTCCTGCTGCTTCGTTTTTTTATGTATTATACTTCTTAATTTTTTATTTGGGTAATTAATTTTGCATGACTACTTACTATTTCTAGAATGTAGCTGCTTAATTTATCTGCACCAATTGCAGATGGCTCAATCGGATTAGCGTAATCAGATGTACTGGTAAAGATTTGGCGCAGATCAATAATTGGTAGTTTATAGGCTATTGCTGTTTGAATTATCACATCATTCCAAAATGTGAGTGCAGTTGTCGCTATGCTTTGGTATTCTGACTGCTCAAATCTTGGCTCGTAGATGGTGCAAATTGTTATTGGCAACTGTTTTTCCAGTAGCTCTTTGATTGCACTTACATAGTTAGCACGAAAATCTCCGACCAGCCTTGAAAATTTAATTATTACTTCTGCAACAGATTGTGCCCTCTGAGATAGATAGTCGATGTTGCGTAAAGCATCATTTCCCCCAACACTCAAAAACAAGTGAGTTGAGTCTTTAGGTAGCTTCTGAACTTGAGCATGGAGATCCGTGGTAATAGAACCATCAATAGCGAGTAAAGTGGCTTTCCATCCTAAAGGTATTTTGCGCTTAAGGTAATGGATAACATCTTCTTCAACATCCACATAAGGAGCATTATCAAATATGCTGTCGCCGAGCAAGACGATGTGGGTCATAAATCTATACCTCAAAATTTTCCACTTGCGCAAAGAAGCAATGCGACATAACTACATATTATAGGTCAACTTTCTGTATAACACTCTCTGGGGTAACGATATAGGTCAACTTTCTGTATAACACTCCATTTAGGCGCAATCGCCGGAACTTTTCCCTATATCACCCCCAAAAGCGTGTTAGCCAGATTAGCATATTGCCAAAAACCTTGGTTAACTAAATTCCTGACAATTAGGCTCATTCTAGCGATGATTCTTCGATCTGACCGCACCCATTGACAAAAATTTACAATTATTCGACCTTTAGCGATCGCTATCGGGGGATAGTTGTTTTTTGTTACAGCAGTGGGGGAGAAGGGAGCGGGTTTTTCAAGTTGAATTGGCAGTTAATCATACTATTAAAAACCGATTCAGTATAAAGACCCCGTTATGCCGTGTCCCTACAGATAGACTTCAATGGCTCTAGCATTCGGCGCGTCACGGAATGAATATTCGCCTTGCGCCTCGATAGGTATCAATATCAAGCACAATTTCAACAAGACTTTCAACACACCGACCTCGATATTCGGAATCATCGGAAATTTTGGGTCTGAAACCCCGCCGTTCTAGGTTGGCTTTACGTTAGAATTAAAAGGCCAGTCTCGAAAACCAAGTGGACGGCGCAGCACCTTGAAAACTCGGCTTAGGGGGTTCCGACCAGAAAAGCTTGG
>NZ_JAPZQJ010000065.1:0-4349 GCF_027530405.1 Microcystis sp. LE19-41.2A
TCCCTGAAAAAGTGCCTACCATTGGAGTGATTGGGGGGAAAATTTAGGGATTTTTTCCCTGAAAATTAGGTAATTGACCACCTGAAAATGGGTAAAACCCCACACCCCACACCCCACACCCCACACCCTGCCCCCACGAAACACTTTTTCAGCAGCCCCTATCGAAAGAGTGAACTACTCTCAACTCCGTTGAGAGCTTCCTGCTTCAATGGGATGCGCTTTCTACCTCGAAAGATAGCCAGTCTTACCTTCCCGACCCCGGCATCCGTCCTAGTTCCTAAGACCCATACTTTCCCTGGCAACACGACCCGCCGAAGCTCGGTTATCGCTTCAGGAATAGTGGTCAGGATCTGTTTATCGGAGCATCGGTTTTTGAGAATTGTCTATAGGTTCGGCATTCATCCCATCGCTAAAAGCGAGGGACTTCTAGCGAGGGAATTATGCTGACACTAAGTTAAATTCTTTTTCCCAAACTAACGCCCGCTAAACCAAAGGCTAACAGAGCAAGCAAGGAAGAAGGTTCGGGGATTTTGGTTCCTGCAAACTGAATCTCTGAGAAGCCAATGCGATTGTTCATGGTGGGGTTAGTGAACCCTCCAAAGTTACTCAGATTAGTAAATCTAACATTAGTCGCAGCGACTGAGGCAAAACTGAACTGCTGTGGGGTCTGACTTCTAGCTGGGGTATTAGCGGGACCAAAAGTTCCTTGAGCAAACATACTGGGAGCGCCACTCAGGGTACTCCAAGTTGTTCCACCGTTGTTGGAGTATTGAATCGTCACATTTTTAATTCCCTGACGGGTAAGCTCGGCACTACTACCGCCAAGGTTCCAGAAAGTAAACTTAGATAGATTATAGCTACCATTGAGATTAAAAGTGATAGTACCTGAGGAAATTGTGCTGCCCGGCGGCGTGTTAGTTAAAACAATTGACCGCCAAGAATTATCACTCAGCGACTCCTCGTGAACTCCCGTAAGACTCGGAGTGTTAACCGGCAGCCCCTTGCCGTTGACGGCATTGATTAGAGCCCACTGAGTTGATATGTTCGTTGAGGCAGTGACTCCAGGAATTAGAGTAGCGGCTTGGGCGTTTTGTGCCACACCCCACATTAAGCCGAAAGTGGCAGTGGATAAAACAAGGGTTTTGATAGTGAGTTTCACGGGAAAATCTCCTTATTTAAAGGCTAGGTACAGTCAAAAGGATACAACGTATCCTCCTATATCATATTTGTTTTTTTGCCAATGTCCACTACTTTTGATGTAGATTTTTTTACTATTCTATAGTACGGGAATCGGGGGACACGGGGAAAACGCCCATCTGGTGGCGCAGTTAGGAAAGTCAGAAGCCAGAAATCGGGTGGGGAAGAAATTCTGTCTTCTGCCTTCATAGCGGGCAATCTGCCTACTGATGAGATTCTAGCCTCGTGGTTTTGCTATTGTCCCCATCCGAGAATAAATCATCGCTAAATAGATCATCAAGGGGCAGTTCTTCGTCAGAAGGTAAGGATTCTAGATTAGCCATTTCTTCATTATCCAACATACTGAAGAAATCTAGTTCTTCTTGGTCACTCGCAACAGAAGCAACATTTTGGCGGTTAGATGCAACTGTAGGGGTTTCTTCCGCAAAATAATCGAATAATTCGGGGTTATTGCTGTCAGAGGTATCAGCAAATAAGTCATCGAGAAAATTTTGGTTATCAGCGAATTTTTCGGCATCGGGGGCTAATAAATCAGAGAAACTGGTGTCACTGCTAACGGTTTCTTGAATCTGACCGTAATTACCCGATAATTCTTCTAGGCTACCGATAGTTCTCGTTTCTTCCTCTAATGTTAAACTGTTGAGAAATTCTATCTCAGCAGCGGACATCTCCCAGTCAGAGATTGCTGGTTCTGCCATGACGTAAAAATCTTCGCTCCCAGTCATTTCTGGAGAAACTAAGGTTTCTTCTGGGCTGTTTAAACCGTCAAATGTCTCCTCGAAAACTGGTGTTTCTAGGGACATTTCAGGGGCAAATTCTGGTGGCAATCCTAGGGTTTCTTCGGTGATAAAACCATCAAAAGGATTCATCTCACTGCTGAATTCTGATTCGGAAACCGGCGTTTCTAGGGGCGTTTCAGTGGCAAATTCTGGTGGCAATCCTAGGGTTTCTTCGGTGATAAAACCATCAAAAGGATTTATTTCTTCGGCACTGGGGCTATCGGGGAAATCATCCCAGGGTTCGACGATTTCAGTGGTTCGATCATCCACTACCGTTTGGCGGGCGTTTTGTAATTCTAACAGTTGGCTTTGATAACCCTGTTCTAGTTGTTGAATTTGCGACTGATAGCCCTTTTCTAATTCTAGAATCTGCTCCTGTTGACTTTGACGCAGGGCTTCCATTTCCCCTTGCTTCCCGTCTATGATCTCTTGTATTTGACTTTGATAGCTTTGGCGCAATTCCTCGATTTTAGCTTCGTATTCCTCTTGAAGTGGCTGAATTTGGGTTTTATCGGCGACTTCCACGGCTTGAGCGGGAGTTGCGCTGGCTATCTCTTGCAAACGTCCTTGGCTATCTTCTAATTCTTTTTGCAATTTAGCCACTTCTTCTCTATAGGTGGCTTCGATATTGCGAATCCGTTCTTCGGAGAGAGCGAGTTGTTTTAACTGTCCTTTGCTGTCTTTTAACTCCTCTTCGGCTTTACCTAAAGCCGCCTGAATTTTCTCATATTTCTGTAGTGCTTCCCTGATTTTTCCCTCTTGCAGGGCATATAAAGCCCCACCCCCGATCGCACCTCCACCGACAAAACCGATTAAAATATCGAAGATATTCATTATGGGATTCCTCCTCTAGGAAAATTTACTTTATAATATGCCCAATCTCAGAGGATAATTCACAAGGGGCAAATGTGGTCAGTGTTTTCCGCCGCTCTTTATGCTGATTGCTTTTGATTGTGGCAGCAATTATCAGAAAAAGAAAGCAAATATTCAGTTTTTTATCGGCAAATGTTCACCCTTAGGGCAGTTATCTCGATGGTGAGGTACAAAGTCTCTGGTTTTAGGGCGGGGTTAGTGACACCTCGTCTTTGTAAGAAACGCTTTCATCGGTGTTCGCCAAGACATTTCACTGAAGCTGCATTTCCCGATAAGCTTGATAAACGCCGCGCACGTTGTACCAATTGAGAAAAATGCGGGCAATTTCTAGGGCTAATTGCGGTTTACCTCGATCGATCAACCATTGTAACAGAGGGGAGAGGCTGCGTTCATTCAGGGTTCCCCCTAGGGAAAGTAAACCCCACAACAGTCGATGAATCCAAGTCATTTGAATCATCATCCGCACTTCCCAGGTGGGATGTTTTTGATAAAAAAGCACTCCCATTCGTCCTCGTTGAATTTCCTTATCGATGAGATTGGGAATTTGAGCGAGACTAAAGGGGGGATGCCAATGATAACCGACGGCTTCAGGACATTTAATTAATTTTAGTCCTAATTGCTTCAATCTCACCCCTAATTCCAAATCTTCCCAACCGTAGAGTTGAAACTGGGTATCAAATAATCCCGCCGCTAATAACCATTTTTTAGCGATCGCCACGTTGCCCGTGGCAAAATAGGCGGCGGAGAAATCGGTGATTTTATAGGGTTCACTGGTGGGATGCTCGAAGTTACAGGTATTAATGACACTGCCGTAGGTAAATAAGCGATCGCTGCCGAGACTTGCTGCCCCGGCGGTTAAAGCGTCGGCATGGGCTTGGAGAAAATTTTCTGTCACTACCAGATCGCTATCGATAAAAATAATCGTATCACCACGAGCTTTTTCTACCCCCAGATTCCTAGCGAGCGCCGGTCCGCCGTGATCCTGTTGCCACAGTTGCAGATGGGGTAAATTGCCTTTGTGACTTTCTAGCCAAGCGATCGTCGCATCGGTAGAGCCATCATCGACAAGGACTATTTCGTAGTTTTCCACCTTATTATCGGTTAAACGCTGATTTTCTAGGGCTAGTAAACATTTTTTTAAAATTGCTTGGCGATTGTAGGTAGGGATGACAACACTGATCAGCACGGGCATTCGGGGGTCAAGATTACCGTTTTAGCTTACCAAATAACCTCGGTTCCTTGATTAGACCTCCTGCAAAAATCAACAATCTTCATTCAGGATTGAGGAGACAGGATTGAGGAGACTATTTTTATTTATTCTCCCCATCTCCCCACACACCACACCCCACACCCTACACCCCACACCCCACACCCCACACCCTACACCCTACACCCTACACCCCACACCCCACACCCCACACCCTACACCCGACACCCAACACCCTACACCCCACACCCCACACCCGAAACACCAAACCCCAAACCCCAAACCCAAAACCC
>NZ_JAPZQJ010000400.1:0-6066 GCF_027530405.1 Microcystis sp. LE19-41.2A
TCGTACAGTACAATTCATCAGAAACAAAGCATTAAGGCTTTGGATGGATGCCAAGAGAGAAGACAAAATCGATAAATATTCTCTCAATAAATATTGTGCAGTTCTCGCCCAACAGTTCAAGTTTGTCGATACTCTAAATTCGGCTCTTCGGGACTTGGTATGGTTCGATAGGGGGGCATAAATCGACTAAATCCTTATCTGGCAAGAGATTTAATTGATTAGTTCGCTCTAGATCGCAAACAATTGACAAAAATCGCGGTAATGTCTTTCTCTATAAGGGTTTCATTCCTTATAACCCCCATCCATTGCATAACACAAACCGAAGAGCCAAAGATGTGTAGGATTGGATGTAGGCTTAAAAGTTTTCTACGCTAATAGTTATGGGGAAACGGTAGAAATACCGCAATACTATCGCCAGGCAGAAAAAAGATTAAATCGTCTGACCCCCCCTTGCCCCAAGGGGCGCTCTGGCGAATGTTGGATACGTCCTGTCAGATTAAGGAAACTCGATGAACCAAGAATCCCTCGCTTTTAGTGACGGGAGTGTCAATCCCCATCCCGACACCGCCCCCCTTAACCTTACCTGTGCCGTAGTCACGGTGAGCGATACTCGTACCCCAGAGACGGATAGGAGTGGCCAAATAATTCAAGAGTTACTAACTCGATCGGGTCATGATATCGGCCTATACTTAATTATCCCCGATCAACCCTTACAAATTCAAGCAATCTTACCAGAGATTAGCAATCAAAATCAGATAAAAGTCTTAATTCTCAATGGGGGTACGGGTATTGCTCCCAGAGACAATACCTATGATGCTTTAGTACCTTTATTAAGGATTACTTTGCCCGGTTTTGGCGAATTATTTCGTTATCTCAGCTATCAGGAAATTGGCTCCCGTGCCATGGCATCAAGGGCAATAGCTGGGGTTTATCAAAACTTATTAGTCTTTTCTCTCCCTGGTTCCACTAATGCCGTTAAATTAGCCCTAGAAAAACTGATTCTTCCCGAAATTTTACATCTGGTTAAACAGATGAATGGATAATTTATTGGGATTTGATCTGGGCTGAAATTTCTTGAAAACATACATCCCAAAAATAGCCAGCTAGATTCACAGCACTTAACAGTTTAGGAATTCCTTCACTTAGACTAGCAAAACCTTGATTTTTAAGCTGGAGAAAATCGATAGCGATTGCAAAAGTTAAAAGTGCTAAAGCAATGATTAAAATTTGGTAATAAGTTTGTCTTATTCGCCGCCAAAATGCTAAACCATAAATCAGAATTGCGAGGGCATAAACAGAGATAGTCAAAAATTTGGAAATATTAAAATAGAGGAGAATGATATGAATTCTGAAGATTTCATTGATGGCAAAAAGTCCCGTTATTATGCCAGAAACAAGTAAAAAATGGCGAGAATTATTGAAACTTGCCTTGCGGGACAATAAAGCATAACTAAAAAGGCAAACAATCGGAGGGAAACAACAAAGCAATTGAAAAGAATGGGTTAATAAACCAGCGATCGGAGTTGGGGGAGTAGCGGGAGGATAAAACAAAAGACTAGAGTTTAATTCTGCCCGATCAACCCAAGCAGTCAAAGCTAAAATCAAGAGGAGAACGACAAGATTTATTTTCAGAAAATGCTGTTCTCGTGAGGACATAAGTAGAGTTGGTTGAATAAATCTAAAAACCTTGTTGGATAATATCTTTAGGCTTTTTTGAAATCAAAAAGTGCCAGCCGAGAGTGATTGGGGGGAAAATCCCTGGACTTTTTCCCTGAAAATTAGGTAATTGACTCCCTGAAAATGGGGAAAACCCCACACCCCACACCCCACACCCTGCCACCAAGAAAAACTTTTTGCCGCAAACCCTAAGTATAGTAGTTGATAATTGTGGCTATTAATCACGGTATAATTCACAAAGTGCCGCTTTCTACCCGCTCGATCTAAATAACGAAGTGCCAAGCATTTCCCTGATTGTGTTAAGGACAATTTTCTCGGTTTTCTATGCTCAATCAAAAAGAACTTTTGTGTTTATTACAATTGGCTAGTCCCATTTTACCCGTGGGGGGCTATAGTTATTCCGAAGGGCTAGAAACCCTCGTCGAAAAGGGGATTATCTCCAATAGTGCCAGCTTAAATGATTGGTTAGAGCGATCGCTTTGTCAAGGCTCGATTCGCTTAGAAACGGCTGTTTTGGTAAGGGTATATCGTTGTTTTTGTCAAGAGGATTTTACAAAACTTAATTATTGGGACAATTGGTTATCGGCAACGCGGGAAACGGCCGAATTAAGACAACAAAGCTGGCAAATGGGGCGATCGCTGTTAAACTTATTGCGGGAGTTAGCACCGGCCAGAGATAATCTACCAGAACAGGCTAATTATGCCACCGCTTTTGCGATCGGGGCAAGTCATTGGCAAATTGGCGAAGAATTAGCGGTTTTAGGCTATTTACACAGTTGGGCAAGTAATTTAATCAATGCAGGATTGCGTTTAATTCCCCTTGGACAAACCCTAGGACAATCGCTTCTGATCGGTTTACAGCCCAGTTTATTAACAGCAACAGCAGATATTATCAGTTTAGCCGATGAAAACCTGAGCAGTTGGAGTTGGGGGCTAAGTTTTGCCAGTATGAACCACGAAACCCAGTATAGTCGTCTATTTCGCAGTTAGAAATTTAGGGAGAAGAGCAGGAGAATGACGTAAAAACCGAATAAGGTATAGTAAGATAAAAAAAAATCTTAGGTCCTAGTTCTCGCTTTCTGAGTGACTAAGGGTTTTAAGGAAAGATGCGAACACTCTACCTAGCCACAGTGTGCCAATGTTTAGTCAATCAGAAAAAATTCCCGTTTCGGTGTTAATTCCCGCCAAAAACGAGGAATCTAACCTTCCCGCCTGTTTAGAGAGTGTTGCTAGGGCTGATGAAGTGTTTGTCGTCGATTCCCAAAGTAGCGATCGCTCGATCGAAATATCTACCAACTATGGGGCTAATGTAGTCCAATTTTATTTTAATGGTCGTTGGCCGAAAAAGAAAAACTGGTCCCTCGATAATCTGCCTTTTCGCAATGAATGGGTATTAATCGTCGATTGTGATGAGAGAATCACCCCCGAACTATGGGACGAAATCGCCACCGTGATCCAAGATCCCGACTATAACGGTTATTATCTCAATCGTCGCGTCTTCTTCCTCGGACAGTGGATCCGTTATGGTGGCAAGTATCCCGACTGGAATCTGCGTTTATTTAAACATAAGTCGGGCAGATACGAGAATTTAAACACGGAAGATATCCCCAACACGGGAGATAACGAAGTTCATGAACACGTTATCCTTGATGGCAAGGTGGGATATCTGAAAAATGATATGCTGCACATCGATTTCCGCGATATCTATCATTGGTTAGAAAGACATAATCGTTATTCCAACTGGGAAGCGCGGGTTTATTACAATATTCTCACGGGTAATGACGAAAGTGGCACGATCGGAGCGCACCTGTTCGGTGATGCGGTGCAGAGGAAACGTTTTTTAAAGAAAATATGGGTAAAATTGCCCTTTAAACCGCTGCTGCGCTTTATTCTCTTTTATTTTATCCGTCTCGGTTTCCTGGATGGCAAAGCTGGTTATATCTACGGTCGTCTTTTGAGTCAGTACGAATACCAAATAGGGGTTAAATTGTACGAATTACGGCAATTTGGCGGTAAATTAAACGTTAATGCCCAGGCTAATCCCCCGGTTAAACCCTCGGAACCTCAACCCGCAGAAATGATTAAATAAGTCCTATGTCCCCAGAAATCCGCACCGATGAGGAAGCGTGGCTAGATCTGCGTACCTACGATCAATCTTGGTTTGATCGCGGTCGTTCTAATCCAATTATCCTACTTTGGTGGTTAGTACAGGGGATTCTTTTCCCCCTTAGTTTGCACCAGATGGATAGCTTTCGCTGCGCTGTTTTGCGTCTATTCGGGGCTAAAATCGGCCTTGGGGTGAAAATTCGCCCGACGGCAAGGGTTTCTTATCCTTGGAAAGTTGCGATCGGCGATTATACTTGGATTGGCGATGATGTGGTGATTTATAGTTTAGATAACGTTACCATCGGCAGTCATTGTGTGATTTCTCAAAAATGCTATCTTTGCACTGGCAGTCACGATCCCAGCGATCGCTCTTTCAGCTTAAAAACCACTCCCATCCTCATTGGTAATGGTACTTGGATCGCAGCCGATTGTTTCCTGGCTCCGGGGGTAAAAATTGGCTCTAATGTTGTTATTGGGGCAAGAAGTAGCGTATTTGCCGATATTCCCGCTCAAAAGGTCGCTTGGGGCAGTCCCTGTCGTCCTCAATACGATAGAAAGATGAATTCTTATAGCAGTTAGGGCTGACTCAATAAATCTAAAAACCTTGTTGGGTAAGACTTTTAGACTTTTTGGAAACCAAAAAGTACCAGATCCCGGAGTGATCGGGTGGAAAATTCCGGGACTTTTTCCCTGAAAATTAGGTAATTGACCCCCTCAAAATCGCTAAAACCCTACACCCTACACCCCACAACCGTTCGGACCTCGGCGTGAGCTTTTGTCAAACGCTGAGCTCACGGCCGAAGCCTGCCCCCAGGAAAAACTTTTTGCCGCAAACCCTATTTATTGTAGGGGCGTAAGGCTTGCGCTCAGACTAAATCTGGTTTTATTGGCTACTCCTGATCTATTCGTCTTGAGCTAAAGCGATTATGCCATCTGATTTGTAAATTTTTGTGAAGATTTATGGTTTATCTTGAATAACTGAGGAAACTAGCTCAAATAACTGGTAAAACCAAAAATAACCCTTTTTTGAGCTATTTATCATCAATTAATCTTAAATTAAGTCTAAAAAGACTATTTTTGGCAATTAAAGCCTAAGCTTGTTGATCTTCTGCATAACTTCTCCTCTAAGTCACGATATAGAGAAGTAGGGTGATCAAAAACAGCCTATGACTAGCTTAAGACAGAAGCGAACGAGAAAAATCAGTAAACCCCTGCTCTTTGGGTTATGGGGTGCGGGAGGGTGCTTAATTGCTTCTCTTTTTGGTGAAATTTTCCTTCATTTTGCCTTACCCCCTGCTATTACCCCTGTCACTCCCTCTATTCCTAAAGTAGATATACTCTTTGTTTTAGATGTCACTGCAAGTATGAATGAGGAGATAAATGGCGTAAAAGAAGGAATTCAGCAGTTTTCCCAAGAATTAAGCAGCCAAAAGCTAGATGCAAAAATCGGATTAATTGCCTTTGGCGATCGCTTATATGGGGAAGAAAGCCAGATTTTAAGCTTTCCCGACGGAGTTTTTACCGCAGATCCGACTTTATTTAGGCAAAAAGTGGCGGAAATTCAACAAGTTAATGGCGGAGATGCTCCAGAAAGCAGTTTAGATGCTTTAAATTTAGCAGCAAATCAGCCTTTTCGCTCAGATTCGACTAAAGTTATCCTTCTGATCACGGATGCTCCTCCTCAAGTTCCTGATTTAACGATGAAATCTTTAGATGGGGTTAAGAGAAGTTTACAGATTCACCAGATTAACCAACTTCACTTAGTTATACAGTTTACGGATCAATTCACCTATCGTCAATTACAGGCAAATAACCCTGGAGAAGTCTTTTTGTTGGGTGAAACCGCATCGGGAAGACAAGGATTTGCCAAAATCTTACCCTTACTGGGTGAAACTATTGCTCAAACCACTTTACAAAGTTTACAAAGTAATCAAAATTATGCCACAGAAGATCGAGAGCGATTATTGATGGTGACATCGGTTTGGACGGGAATTTTAGCCATTGGTATTGCTTTAGCCTTAATAATGGGGCAAAATGCCTATTTGCGTCGTCGTCTTTTAGGGATATCCGAAGGTTTTCAAGGCACATTTGGCAGTGTCATCGCTGGAATTATTGCCGGAGCAGTCGGACAGTTAATTTTTACGGCTCTTCGGTTTGTGTTATGCAATGGATGGGGGTTATAAGGAATGAAACCCTTATAGAGACAGACATTACCGCGATTTTTGTCAATTGTTTGCGATCTAGAGCGAACTAATCAATTAAATCTCTTGCCAGATAAGGATT
>NZ_JAPZQJ010000655.1:0-1014 GCF_027530405.1 Microcystis sp. LE19-41.2A
ATTTTCTCAGCTTTGTTGTCGAGATTCAGCCCGAAACACTTCCTAATAATGGGGAGTCAGTGGGAATTGATCTAGGGATTGCTACCTTTGCTACCCTCTCAACAGGGGAAAAGATAGACGCACCGAAACCGTTAAAGAAACGATTAAAACGACTAAGAAAAGCACAGAAAAACCTTTCTAGAAAACAAAAAGGAAGTAAACGACGGGAAAAAGCCAGAAAACGAGTAGCTAAAATCCACGCCAAGATTAAGGACACTCGTACTGATTTCTTGCATAAACTATCCACTAGAGTTGTTCGTGAAAATCAAACGATAATTTTAGAGGATTTAAACACATCGGGAATGGTTAAGAATCGCAAGTGATCCCGTGCCATATCAGACTTAGGATGGCGTTCTTTCCGAGATATGCTATCGGCAAAATCTGATAAATATGGGCGTGATTTTCGGATAATTTCCCGATGGGAGCCAACGTCTCAGAGGTGTTCCTGTTGTGGGAATATCGGCGGTAAGAAAGCGTTAAATATCCGTGAGTGGGAATGTCTTTTTTGTGGGACTTTTCATGATAGGGATGTAAACGCCGCAATTAATATCAAGGTCGCCGGTGGGCAATCGGAGACTTTAAACGGGCGTCGAGGAAAGTGTAAGACTTCTGTTAAAGAAGCAGCATCCCGTGAAGCGTTAACCCATCCGAAGATCGTTCAATTAAGTTTGTTCGATCTGTAGGGAATCACCGTCCGGCCCCGGCGGTGAGGATGTCAACGGCTATTAGTTGTCAGTTTACCGATTACCGATCACAGCCAAAAACCAACCTTTGCCGCTCGATAATTAATTATAATTTACAATTCTCACTTCCCAATTCAGAACTGATAAACTACTGTAATCTATAATTCACAATTTATAATTCATAATTTATAATTCATAATTTATATGATGAGCGTCACTCATATAGCCTTTTCGGTAGCTTTGACGAGTATAACGTTGGGAACCGCCAATCCGGAGATATTGGGCATAGCGG
>NZ_JAPZQJ010000406.1:0-2935 GCF_027530405.1 Microcystis sp. LE19-41.2A
GTAGTCAGTTACCTAATTTTCAGGGAAAAAGTACCTGAATTTTACCCCCGATCCCTCCAATGGTCGGCACTTTTTGAGGGAAAAAAAGTCTAAAAGCCTTATCCAACAAGGTTTTTAGATTTATTCAGCAAGCCCTAATTAAATTGAAGATAAATCCCCCCTTGATCCCCCTTGATAAGGGGGGTGTCTGATAATTTTTAACACCTACCTACTTAAATTAATCTTTAATATTTAATTAATCTCTGAAAGATTAATAAGGTACGGTTCTAAACTCCACGCAATTATTACTAGGATTATAGAGAGTGTAAACTGCTTTATTTAATTCTTTACCAACGCTACCAACCCCAATTAAACGCTTATCTTGAATCGTCAAAGTTTGACTTGGTTGCCGTTTATCTAAAGTAGTAACAGTGCTAGTTAAATTAGCGGACTGTAAAGAATAATCAAAAACTTTTCCCGCACGACCACAAAATAGATTATTAACTCCCACCCGTTGCAGTCGATCTAAAATTTGCCATGGGGGAGTATCGGGGGTTAATTCTTCACTAACACTGACACTACTGCCATGAATTAATAAACAATCCAACTCGACAAAACCAAAATCGAGATTTCGTAACCATTGCACCGTTTCCAAAGAAACTGCGTCCCAGAGTTGTTTAGTGCTATCAATTCCATGTTTATGGATTAATTCCGTCGGTTCTCCTGTGGCTCCTAAACTGTGTAAAATTAGACATTGTTCTTCCCACCATCCCCGACAAACCTGCGGATATAAGTTATTTTTAGTGGGATAACGTATTTGTTCTACCAGCATTTCACTATCGGGATTAACGCCGATAAAATCTCCTAAAATATATAAATTTTCTACAGTAACTGACCGTTGCTGAATATCTTCCAAGACCGCTTGATAGGCTGGTAAATTACCTTGAATACCGCTTAAAATCGCCCACATAATTTCTTGATTTATCACAAATTAACGTTCGCAAACATGAGTCGGATCATCGGCTTTTTCCGCATATTCTAGACCCTTAGCCAATCGCCAAGCGAAAATAGGAGGTAAACCCGATGCTAAAATAGCCTGACAGGTTTCCTGATAGTTATAGGCCACTTCTCGCAGTTGTACCGCTGCCGTTTCTCGATCGTAAATCACATAGGTGGCATTTGGACGACCGTGACGCGGTTCTCCCACCGATCCCACGTTGATGATACGTTTAACCGGTGTGGTAAATTGCCGCGACTGTTCCCCATCGGGTTGATACACTTTTATTTGCAAGCTTCCCGCGTCGAGAGTGCGAATGTAGGGGATGTGGGTATGTCCACAGAATAAAACCTCTGTATCTACCGATAAAACCCGTTCTAAAGCCGTAAAAGCGTCCATTTCGGCTAAAAGGTACTCATGGTTACTTTGGGGACTACCATGGACAAAACAGAGGTGATCTAGCTTAAAAATTTCGGGCAGTTTTGACAAATAATTACGGTTTTCTGGGGTGATTATTTGATTTGTCCACTCATGAGCTAATCTACCGCGTTTTTCTGCTAAAAGCGACGGATAACTGCACTCACAGGCATTTAATCCCTCGACGATATCCTCATCCCAACACCCTTGTACCGTGGTAATCCCCAGTTGACGGATTTTTTCCACCACTTGGTTAGGATGGGGTCCATACCCAACTAAATCCCCTAAACAGTAGATTTCTTGACAACCCTGTTGGTCTAAATCTTGCAAAACAGCATTAAAAGCGGGCATATTGCCATGAATACAGGATAAAACGGCTATTTTCATCAGATTAACTCCATTTCTGGCTCTAAAGATTCTTGAAATTGTTGTTGATAATAAAAAAGTGCCTCATCGGACAGACAACAATCACTCAGGGTATCGGCAATTGTCGGTTTATCGAGATTGCGACCGACGATTTCAATCCCACTGAAGCGATTCGGTCTCCCATCGAGATTTAAGGGGAAATTTAAGCTTTGAAAGTCTTTTTCTGGCCATTCATCCATAAATTCCCCATAAATACACTGACCATCGATGATATCGAAGATACTTTTAACCCGCAGCACTTCCCCATAGGCCCCTTGGGTTAATTCTGTCCAAAAGGTGGTTAAACTGGAAAAATCGAGGATTTCTCCCGTTAAAACGGCTCTATAAATCTGTATTTCCCGTTTTTTTGACCATTGATCACCTTTTATTGTTGTTTTGACGGGACTGATGACTATTTCATCGACGGGAACCTGTCCTTCGGGGATTTCTTCGTCTGGAGACGTAATCGCTACCCGATGACAATTGAGGGGTTTTAGAAAGCTTTCGAGGGATTGCGTGTCTAAATGCCATGGTACTTCCATGTAGATCGTGTTTTCCATGGATAAACTGCTCAAAAGGTCTTCTTCTTCCCTAGAAATAGAGGACAACTGGGGAAAGTCATTCTGTAAAGTGAGATGATCAATGGGAAAAGTTTCCGTCTGGGGACTAAAATATAGACTTGGCTGCTTGCTTTGGGCGATTTGTTGGCGAATCCAATGGGTTTTTCCCGCAGCTATACCCCCCGTCACCACGATAATCATTTTGCTCCTTCTTTATTGTGGTAATGATAATCATTCTAGCATAAGTTAGATTGGGGCAAGTAATCTTCTTTAACCAATCTTCTAGACTTAGCAAGGTTATTTTGGGAAAAATTGGCGGTTTCTTGAGATATTAATCATGGTTATGGCTCTTTTCTCTAGGATACCATTGGCTTTGTCCATCGGGTAAATCAACTAAGATAATTCCCCTCGTTTTTAATTGTTCCCTTAATCGATCGCCGCTTCCGTAAAGTGCAAGGGTTTGCGATAATGAACTTAGAGAACAAAGAGATGTAAAACCATGGGATCGAGGGTTCGTTAAATTTTAAAGTTTTTATCCATAAATTATTCATAAGTAGCTGGTTATAATTAAATTAAA